>JBCCMW010000304.1:0-5103 GCA_039026175.1 Pseudomonadota bacterium | reverse complement strand
GGTGTCGCTGGCCGAGCCGCATCCCGCCCGGCGGGCCACCGCCGCCGCCGCGGCCGGCGCCGAGCCCCTGGACCCGGACGAGGACGCCGGCCGCGGCGGCGGTGGCGCGCTGCCCCAGGACGTCGATCTGGTGATCGACGGCGTGGGGATCGACGCGACGCGTCGCGCGGCCTCGGCCGCCGTGCGGCCCGGCGGGGTGATCATGCACATCGGTCTCGGCGCCGGGTCGGGCGGGCTGGACGTGCGGCGCATGACGCTGCAGGAGATCGCGTTCATCGGCACCTACACCTACACCGCGCAGGATTTCCGCGACACGGCCGCGGCGATCTTCGACGGCCGGCTGGGTGCGCTGGACTGGGCCGAAGAGCGCGCCCTGGCCGAGGGGGCCGGCGCCTTCGACGACATCGCCGCGGGCCGGGCTGCGGCCCCCAAGATCGTCCTGACGCCCTGATCCGCGCCGCCGGTCGACCCCGAGCCAGACCCCGACCCCGACCCCGATCCCGATCCCGCCCTCGTGGATCCGTCACCATGGGGTGGCCCCGGCCGCCATGGCCCGCGGTGCGGTGCACGCACCCGACGGCGACGCCTGGGCAGCGTCGGGTGCAGAGGGTGCGCCGCGGCGCAGGGCCGGCCCAACGGGCGTTGCGCGGGGCGGGCGCGCGTGTTGTCTGGGCCGGCATGCGATCGAGGAGCCCGCGCCCCATGGACTATGTCATTCCCCCCGCCCCGCGGGCGGTCTTGCCGGTCGAGGGCACCGATGCGCTGTTCCCGGTCCGCCGGGTCTATTGCGTCGGGCGCAACTATGCCGCGCACACCATCGAGATGGGGGGCGACCCGAGCCGCGAAGACCCCTTTTTCTTCCAGAAGAACCCCGACAACCTCTATGTCGGCGACCGGTTCCCCTACCCGCCGCGGTCCGAGGACGTGCACCACGAGCTCGAGCTCCTGGTGGCCCTGCAGTCGGGCGGCAGCGCGATCCCGGTCGAGGCGGCGCTGGACCACGTCTACGGCTACGCCGTGTGCCTCGACATGACGCGGCGCGACCTGCAGGGGCGGGCCAAGGAGACGCGCCGCCCCTGGGAGATCGGCAAGGCCTTCGAGCGCTCGGGCCCCTGTACGCCGATCGTGCCGGCGGCGGCCATCGGCCACCCCGCGCGCGGTGCCGTCGAGCTGCGGGTCGGCGGCGCGGTGCGCCAGGCGGGCGATCTGGGGCAGATGATCTGGAAGGTGCCCGAGATGATCGCCTACCTGTCCGAGTACTTCACGCTGGCGGCGGGCGACGTGATCCTGTCTGGCACACCCTCGGGCGTCGCGGCGGTGGCGCGGGGCGACGTCATGGAGGGCCGGATCGAGGGGGTGGGCACGCTGACCTGCACCGTGGTCTGAGCAGCCGGGGCACCGCCGAGCGTTCGAGCGTGTCATCGATCCCGTCCCTGGACGACACGCTGCAGCCACGTACCGGGCGCTGGCCGCCGGCGCGTGACGGCCGATGGCCCCGGACCCCTCGACGCCGGAGGCGCCTCCGGCGCCAGGGGTTTCCGGGGCCTTCGGCCGCCGAGCGGCGGGCGCCCGGTTGGCTGGGCTCAGCGTCCGTCGCCGGCCAGGTTCTGAAAAAACGCCTCGACCGCGCGGGTGGCGGAGAAGTCCTGGTTGGTCTTGCCCACGATCCGCTCGCCCAGGCGCGACGGGGTCGAGCCCGGCCAAGTGTGCCCTCCGCCCTCGACCACATAGTGGATCAGCGGCGCCGCGCAGCCGACATAGCGGCGCAGTCGCACGGTCGAGCCGTCGTCGGCGGCGCGATCGGGCAGGGCGCTCTCCTCGACGCCCGCACAGCCGTTGCGCCGGGCGATGCGGGCCACCGTGTCGGCCACCGGCTCGACATAGCCGCGGTCGCGCACCAGCGGGCTCCAGCCGCCGATCCGCCCGCCGTCCGGCGGCATCAGATCGTCCTCGGTGCCGTGGATGTAGAGCACCGGGCGCGGCGGGCCGCCCGGGCAGCGATAGCGTTGGGGAAAGCTCGCGATCGCCACCGCGGCACCGGCCACCAGATCGGGCGCCTCGCACAAGAGACGCAGCGTCATGACCCCGCCGATCGAGGGCCCGGCGACGAACACCCGCTCGCGGTCGGCCTGGCCGGTCGCTGCGAGCCGGTCGATCAGGTGGCGCAGAAAGCCCACGTCGTCGGCGGTGTCATAGGGCTCGCCACCGCGATCGGTACGCCCGTCGTTCCATTCGCCCGCCGCTTGGGGCCACACCACGATCCAGCCCCGGCGGGCGAGCTGCACGCGCGCCCGGCGCCGCACCGTGCTGGGCCCCGCCAGCGCGCCGTGCAGCACCATCAGCACCGGGGCGTCGCGCGCATCGCGCGGCATCTCGACGATGGCGCTGCGCCGCAGACCGTCGTGCTCCAAGCTGCGATACTGCACGTCCACGGCGTGCGCCACGGTCGGGGCCTGGGCGACGACGGCGAGCGACAGGAGGAAGGCGACGATGACGCGCATGGCGGACAGTCTCCGAGCGGCTCTCGAGGCGGTGTTCAGGGCAGTTGGGATCGTGGGTCGGTCAGATGTTCGACGGGACGTGCGGGCGGCCAGTCGGGCGGCTAGTCGGGCGGCCAGTCGGGCGGCTGATGGGGCGGCTTGTCGGGCAGCGCTTGGGGCGGCTGGTCAGTTCGCGGGCGGGCGGTCGTTTGGGCGGGCGTCGCGGTCTGCCTCGGTGGGCCGGGCGGCGGATCGGGCACGCCGCGATCCCGCGGTTGGGTGGCTGGGTTGTGGTATCGGCACTGACACGGGCACTGACATGGGCGGCGGCATGGGCGGTGGCATGGGTGGGTGGGCCATCGGTTGCTCGGGCGGTCGTCGGGTCGGCGGGTCGGCGGTCGGGCGGGCGGGCACGCGGTCGGTCGTGCGGGCGCGCCGCAGCACCCGGCCTTGGGTTCTAGCACTGGCGCTCGCCCTGTCAGGCTGCGGCGGACTGCCCGGGCAGGGCGAGGTCGTCACAATCGCGGCACGCGACGCCTACGACTTCGCCGATTTCGCCCGCCCGGTTTCGCCGGGCGAGGAACCGGTCACGCTCAGCGCCCGGCTGGCCATGCCCGACGACGGCATGGCGCTGCGCGGCGCTGCCATCCTCAGCCACGGCGCCGCCGGCCCGGGCGGGCGCCAGGTGCGCGCGGCCGAGGCGCTCAATCGGGCGGGTATCGCCACCTTGATCATGGACCATTTCGGCGGCCGCGGCGTGCGCTCGGTCGCGCGCGACCAGATCCGGGTGAGCGAGCAGACCATGCTGGGCGACCTCGTCGCCGCGCGCGCCGTGCTGGCCGCACGGCTGGGCCTCGATCCCGCGCGGATCGGCGTGGCGGGCTGGTCCAAGGGGGCCACCACCACGCTTCTGGCAGCACTCGAGCGCCCGTTCCGCTTTGCAGCGCCCCAGGGACCGCCGTTCGCCTTCGCCGTCGCGTTCTATCCGTTCTGCGGGTTCGAGCTGGATGCCGAGGCGACGGCCGCGCCCTTCTTGATGCTGCTGGGCGAAGACGACGACTGGACCCCGTCGGGGCCCTGCGCGCGCCAGGCCGCGGCCTGGGCCGGCCGCGGTGCGGGGGCCGAGGCGGTGGTCTACCCCGGCGCGCGCCACGGGTTCGACAGCGTCTCGGGTACCCGCAGCGTGGGCCAGGCGATCACCGTGCGCCGAGGCGACGCGCGCTGCGTGCTGACGCTCGGCCTCGATGGCGTGACGCGCGGGCTGGACCGCGTGCACGATATCGCAACGCCCGAGGCGCGCACCGCGTGGCTTGCCGAATGCGGCGTCCGCGGCGTCAGCTTCGGCGGCGACGACGCAGCGCGCGAGGACGCGCTGGCGCGCATGGTCCGTTTCGCCACCGACGCCCTGGATCGCCTCCCCTAGGCCCCGCCCGCCGCTGGGGGCCGAGGTCGGCCATGCTGGGACGGGGTCGCGGCGCGCATCCGGCGTGGCCAGGGTGCCGTAAGGGCTGTGGGTACGGGTGCGGGCAAGGGTGCGGTGACAGGGGCGGTCACGCGCTGGGGGCGAGGATGGTGTAGGGGGTGGCGTAGTGGTGCTCCTCCAGGTTCGTGCCCGCACCGTCGCGGTCGACGATCAGGAACTCCTGGGTGCCGGCCAGCGGCGCCAGCAGCCCGTGCCAGGTGCCGGCGCGGTAGTTCACGCCCTGCCGTCCATCGGTCAGAAACGCCAGCGGCGCGCCCGGCACGCCGTCGCGGTCCGGCGCCACCACCACCAGGAACGGTGCGGGCGACAGCGGCATGAACGCCTGGCTGCCCAGCGGGTGCCGCTCGACCAGCGCCAGGATCATGGGCAGCGTTCGCGGCTCGGCCCGGGCCAGACTGATCGCCACCCGCCCCTCGGCGGCCGAGGGCAGCGCGCGGGCATGCCAGCGCACGGCCATCCCGGCGTTGAAGGCAAAGCTCGGCTGTCCCTCGAAGCCCAGCACCTCGCCGAACGGGGCAAAGGCCGCCGGCGTGAGCGGCGTGGGGGTCAACGGGGCGGGGGTCAGCGGCGTGGAGCTCATCGGTGCGGGGATCATCGGTGCGGGGATCGTCGGTGCGGGGATCGTCGGTGCGGGGATCGTCGGTGCAGGGATCATAGGTCGGGGATCATCGGTGGGGGCTAACCGTCCCGGTCATCAACGGGCAGGCCACGGCTGCCCCCCCGCCAAGGTCAGCCGGGGGTGGCGGTTCATGTCTTTGTACAGCAGATAGCGGAAGGGCTCGGGCCCGCCAGCATAGCAGGCCTGGGGGCAAAAGGCCCGCAGCCACAGGAAATCCCCCGCCTCGACCTCGACCCAGTCGGCGTTCAGCCGATAGGCGCCCTTGCCCTGCAGGACAAAGAGCCCGTGCTCCATCACGTGGGTCTCGAGAAACGGGATCGAGCCGCCGGGCTGCAAGGTGACGATCGTCACGTGCATGTCGTGGCCCAGGTCCTGTGGGTCCATGAACCGCGTCGTGGCCCAGGCCTTGTCGCAGTCGGGCATCGGCGTCGGCGCGACGGCGGCGTCGCTGGTCACAAAGGGGGCGGGTACGGCGATGCCCGGGGCCGGCTCGAACGCCTTGCGGATCCACTGCAGCCGCG
>JBCCMW010000303.1:0-5112 GCA_039026175.1 Pseudomonadota bacterium | reverse complement strand
GGGGCGGCGCCAGTTCCCTGATCCCGCAGCGCCCCGCCTGGGGCGCCTACGCCCGCTGCCCCGTTTCAAAGGGCCCCCCCCGCCGGGGCACGGGCCACCGCCCCCACCGCCGCGGGACGCGGCACCGGCCCGAACGCCGCAGGACGCGGCACAGGCCCGAACGCCGCGGGACGCGGCACAGGGACCCCCGCCGCGGGACGCGGCAAAGGAGCCCCCGCCGCAGGACGCAGTAAAGGAGCCCCCGCCGTGGGACGCGGCACACCCGCACCCGCCGACGGTCGCAGCACACCCGCAACCGCACCCGCCGACGGTGACGGTGTCGCGCCCGGCGCTGCCGCTGGCGCGTCGCGGTCTGGGGACCGGGGCCCGGGGTCGGTGTCCAAGGCCGCCGTCGCGCCCGGCCGCATCGGGCCCAACGCGGTGATCCAGCTCGGCGAGGCGATGCGCGCGCTGGCCGGCGAGACGGCGGCACGGGCGCTCTACCACGAGGCCGGCTGCCCCGGGCTGCTCGACGCACCGCCCGATGCGATGATCGACCAGCGCGTGCCCGCCGCACTGTTCGCCGCACTCTGGCGCACCCACGCGCCCGAGGACGCCTACGCCATCGCCGCCGACGCCGGCCGGCGGGTGGCCGACTATGTGATCGCCAACCGCATGCCCGCCCCCGCGCGGCTGCTGCTGGGCGCGCTGCCCCGCAGCACGGCGACAAACCTGCTGCTGGGCGCGATCGCGCGCCATGCCTGGACCTTTGCGGGCACCGGGCGCTGCAGGGTCGAGACCCGGCCGACCCGCTTGATCTCGATCAGCGACAATCCGCTGGCGATGCCGCATGGCATTTGGCACGCGGCGGTCTTTGGGCGGCTGATCGACCGGCTCGCCGCGCCCGGTGCGCGCATCGCGCATCGCGCCTGCTGCCGGGAGGGCGCGCCCGTCTGCACCTTCGAGGTAATCCTATGACCGCCGTGACGGCCCCGTCTCTGCCAGCCTCGGCCACGGCCTTGGCGCCGACGCCGGCTGGACAGCAGTCCCGGCTGCCCGCCCCCGCATCGGCCGCGGCACCCCCGCTGGAGGCCTACGCCACCCGGCCGGTGCCGCGGTACACCAGCTATCCGACGGCGCCGCACTTCAGCGATGCGGTGGGCGCGCGCGATTATGCGGGCTGGTTGGCCGCGCTGGACCCTGCGGCGGCGATCTCGCTGTACCTGCACGTGCCGTTCTGTCGCCAGCTCTGCTGGTACTGCGGCTGCAACATGAAACTGGCCAAGCGCGACAGCCCGATCGCCGCCTACGCCGCGACCCTGCTCCACGAGGTCGACCTGGTCGCGCAGCATATGCCGGGCCGGTTGCGGGTGTCGCACCTGCACTGGGGCGGCGGCACGCCGACGGCGCTGGTGCCCGACGATCTGGCCCGTTCGATGGATCAGGTCTGGTCGCGCTTCGACCGCGACCCCGGCGCCGAGATCGCGATCGAGAGCGATCCGCGTACGCTGACCCGCGAGATGATCGCGCGCATCGGCAGGCTGGGTTTCACCCGCGCCTCGTTCGGCGTGCAGGAGTTCGACCCCACCGTGCAACGCACCATCAACCGCGTGCAGCCGCCCGAGATGGTACGGGCGAGCGTCGAGGGGCTGCGCGAGGCCGGGGTGAGCGCCGTCAACTTCGACCTGATCTACGGCCTGCCGCACCAGACGGTGGCGAGCCTGGTCGAGACGGTGCGTCTGTGCGTCGAGATGCGACCCGACCGGCTGGCGCTGTTCGGTTACGCGCACGTGCCCTGGATGGCCAAGCGCCAGCGTCTGATCGACGAGGCGACGCTGCCGGGCCCGGCCGCGCGGCTCGCCCAGGCCGAGGCGGCCGCCCGGGCGCTGGCGGAGGCGGGCTATGTCGCCATCGGGCTGGATCACTTCGCCCGGCCCGATGATCCGCTGGCCCGCGCTGCGGCCGCCGGCACCCTGCGCCGCAACTTCCAGGGCTACACCACCGACGATGCGGCCGCGCTGATCGGGCTGGGCGCCACGTCGATCGGGCGCACGCCGTTCGGCTTTGTGCAGAACCTGGCCGAGACCGGCGCCTGGGCCCGGGCGGTCGAGGGCGGCGTCCTGCCGGTCGGTCGCGGCATCGCCTTTGCGGGGCAGGACCGGCTGCGCGGCGCGGTGATCGAGGCGCTGATGTGCAGCGGCAGGGTAGACCTGGCGGCCGAGGGGCGTGCCCACGCCGTCGGACCGGACTGGTGGCACGAGCATTGTGCGGCGCTGGACGGGCTGGCGGCCGACGGGCTGCTGGTCCGCCGCGGCGCCCGCCTCGCGCTGACCGAGACCGGCCGCCCGCTGGTCCGCGTGGTGGCGAGCGAGTTCGACGCCTACCTTGCGCGCAGTGCCGGGCGCCACGCCCTTGCCGTCTGATCCAGGCGCGGCGACCCGCCTGGAACGGCCGGCGCGCCGAGCGTGCGCGCTCGGCCGCCGCGCCACCGCAGGCCAACCTGGCACTGCGCCCACCTGCTGGCGGCCGCCAGCCACGTGGCGCTGCAGCGGCCGAACGGCGCGGCCGCGGCGGCATCCGGCGCGATATCGCCTGGCGCCCGCATCGCCGATCTGGACCGCATGCCGTTCACGCACCCGGACGCGATGGCCAGATTGCGCGCACGGCTGGTCGAGGCCGGATTGCCCGACCGACCGTCCCGCCGGCGCCAGAGATCAGGGCGGATTGAGGTAACGGCGCGCCACGTCGACCACAACCTGGCTCAGATCGCGCATCATCTCGCTCTCGCGCGCGCTCGACTGCCAATAGAGGCTGACTTCGACCGAGTTTCCGGGCGTAAGCTCGGTGAAGGCGCCTGCCCGGATGTACTCGTCCACCGTCGGCCGCGGCACCAGCCCAAAGCCGCAGCCGGCCAGACACGCATTCAGATAGCCGTTGAACGACGGCACATAGTGGCACTGCATGCCCACCGAGCGGCCGAACACCGTGAGCAGCCACTGCTCCTGCAGCGTGTCCTTGCGGTCGAAGAAGATGATCGGCGCACGGCTCACCGCCTCCAGCGACACGCCGTCGGGGAAATGGTCGGCCACGAACTGCGGCGTGGCCACGGCGACATAGGCCATCGCACCCAGCGGCACGCGCTTGCAGCCGTGGATCGGGCGCGACTCGGTGGTCACGGCGGCCAGCGCCTCGCCGTCGCGCAGCCGCTGCGCGGTGTGCTCCTGGTCGTCGGGAATGATGTCGAAGAACACGTTCAGCTTGCCCGCGGCGCGGCGCACGACCTCGGTGAACCAGATTGCCACGCTGTCGGCGTTCACCGCGATGCGGATCGCGGCGGGCAGGTTCCGCTTGCCCGCGGTCATGTGCACCAGGCTGGTTTCGAGGTCGTGCTCCAGCAGCTGCACCAGTTCGGTGTGGCGATAGAGCTTCATGCCGAGTTCGGTCGGCACGCAGGGCCGGCCGCGCTTCACCAGAATAGCGCCGGTCTTCTCCTCCAGCAGCCGCACGCGCTGGCTGACCGCCGACTGGGTGATTCCGAGGGACCGTGCCGCCGCCTCGAAGGTTCCCTCCCGAACGACGGCAGACAGTGCCTCGAGCAAGGGGTAATCGAACCGCACGGCCGGCTCCTATAAGCTCATCTAATACCTTGGTATCGCATCCGCGGTTCAATCACAAGGAGATACCGTGATCGGCGCTGCACGGCCGCCGATAATAATAAGCAAAATTAATTTTGGCATAAGGACGACTTCATGAAGTGAAACGTTTTTCGTTTTCGATCCGGGCGACCTGCTCCTATCAGGGACACCGGTCAACCTGGAGATGAGAATGGACGGAAGAATTCTCCGGCGTGCGTACCGCGAGGAATTCAGGAACCTTCACGGCACCAAGAATCTACGCTGCGCACTCACAGTCGCTGCTTATGTCGCGCAGATTATGGCGGCCATCATGGTCGGGCATCTTCTGCTTTCGGGAACGCTTTCCACCCTCGGGATCGCTGCGGTTGTTGGGCTGATGTTCTTCATCGGCACCCGCTTTCGCGGGCTCAACAACATCGTCCACGAGTGTTCTCACTTCACCTTCGCCGCCGACAGGAAGGCGAACGGGTTTTTCGGCAAACTTGCCTGTGCCCTGATCCTGAAATCCTTTGCCGCCTATCGCAAAGAGCACATGAGCCATCATGCGCACCTTGGCGACTATGAGCTGGACGAGGACTTTCGCATCATCCAGCGCTTCCGTCTGGAGGATCCGCTGACACCCCGCACCATTTTGCGTCACCTAGTAACACCGCTTACGGGGGTGCACGTGCCCTACTACTGCGCGCCTAACCTTTCAGGTGAGGACGGTCGTGGATGGCTGGCGTTGAAGCTGGGCCTGATCGGCGCGACGGTGGCGCTCGCCTTCTGGGCGCCGCTGACGGCGCTGGTGATGGTGGTGGCGCCGTTCGTGGTGGTTTACTCGGCCATCAACTACTGGACCGACTGCATCGATCACGGTGGGCTGTTCGGGCACGAGGACGAGCTTTGGGCGTCTCGCAACGTGATCGTCCCGCGCTGGCTTCGGTTTCTGCTGTTCCCGCGCAACGACTGCTATCACCTGATCCACCACCTGTTCCCGACCCTGCCGTCGGGATACCTCGACTTCGCGCACGAGCGGCTGATGGATCATCCGGCGTATCGCAAGCGCTCCACCGGCGACGGCGCACTGGGTGGGTTCGGCATGGCGGGCGAGCGGGCGGGCGAGGCAGGGCTGGCCGACGCCATGCCACCCATCCCGGCACGGTCGTAAGGCGCTGCATGGCGCGGCGCGCCCGGACCGCCCCGACCAGGGGCCAGGGCGCGCCTACACCAGAACCACGGGCGACCCGGCATCGGGCAACCCATGGCGGGGCGCATTTCAGCCGCATTTCGCGTTTTGTGGTCGTGTTATCCACAAAACCGTACACAAACGAGGCGCGTTGCCCGCAAGGCAGCGCGTTTTTTGATGATTTTCCGCATTCAACGCTTGATCCTGCCGCAATGTTCCGCAACCATAAGCTACGTTGAGCAGCGATTAGTACTGCTTCATCCTTTGAATGGTGCGGAAGAGGGACCGATGACGGCGTGCCAAGACCCCGCGACGTGCGCCTTCCTGCTG
>JBCCMW010000302.1:0-5135 GCA_039026175.1 Pseudomonadota bacterium | reverse complement strand
GCGCCGCGGCTTCGGTGCCGCCGAGCCTGGCATAGAACGCCCGCGCGCCCGCGTTGCCCGTCAGCACCCAGCACCAGAGCCGCTGGCGCCCCTCGGCATGGCAGTTTGCCGCGACCCCCGACAGGAGCAGCGCGCCGAGACCCATGCCCTGCGCCCCGGGCGCGACGTGCAGGGCGGCCAGATGCTCGGCCGCGGCATCGCCGTCGGGATCGGGCACGGTGCTGAGAAAGGCCAGGATCTCGGTGCCGTCCGCTTCGACCACCAACAATCGGCCGGGCGCGACCTGCGGGATTGTGGCGGTCCACATCGCCAGGTGCTCGGCCTCCAGCGTATCGGGCAGCCGGTGGGGGGCGAGCAGCGGCGCATAGGCATCGCGCCAGGACGCCGAATGGAGCGCGGCGATTGCCGGTGCATCGGCCAGCGTCGCGTACCGTGCCGCCAGGTTGGACGGCGCGTTCATGCCGTGCCACGGCAGAACGGACCGTCGGCCAGGACGGCGCGCAGGCGTGCAGCGTCCCAACCGTCGCGCTGTTCGGCGGCCAGGCGGTGCGGTGACGCGACCGCCGCGTCGATCGACGGGCGCTGCCCGTTGGGCTGGCCCCGCAGAGCGACCGGCAGGCCCGTGGTGCCCTCGCAGCCCGGCAGATCGTTGGCCAGGGTGGCCGGCAGGGGGGCCAACGCGCCCACGTCCCCATCGCGCGTTGCCTGGACATAGCGGCGGGCGTCGTCGCGCTGGACTTCGACCCAGGGGCCGTAGCCGAAGCTCTGCCCCGGGATCGCCCGCAGCGGGATCAGCAGGACGCCGCGCAGGAACACCCGGCGCGCCCCGTTCGCCTCGACGTCGCAGAGATCGTTGCTGTCGACGTGCAGAACCGCGCCGTCCCCGCGGGCGACGACGGCATCCGGGCGGCGGAAGGCATAGTCCGGCACCCCGCGCCGCGGCTCGCCGCAGCAGCCGCAGGTCCGGGAGCAGTCCTCGAGGCGCGCGGCCTCGTCCGTCATCCGCCGCGGCCCTACAGCATCGAGGGCAGGACCTGGTCGGGCGGGCGGTGGCCGTCGGCGAAGGTTTTGATGTTGATGATCACCTTCTCGCCCATCTCGAGCCGGCCCTCGTGGGTCGCCGAGGCCATGTGCGGCAGCAGCACCACGTTGGACAAGCCGCGCAGCCGCGGGTTCACGCCGGGCTCGTGTTCGAAGACGTCCAGCCCCGCGCCCGCCAGCTCGCCCCGCACCAGCATTCGGGTCAGCGCGTTCTCGTCGATGATCTCGCCGCGCGCGGTGTTCACGATGAAGGCCGACGGCTTCATCAGCGCCAACCGCCGGGCCGACAACAGGTGGAAGGTCGCCGGCGTGTGCGGACAGTTCACGCTGACGATGTCCATGCGGGCGAGCATCTGGTCCAGGCTCTCCCAATAGGTGGCCTCCAGCGCCTCCTCCACGTCCTCGTGCAGGCGGCGGCGGTTGTGGTAGTGGATCTGCAGCCCGAACGCCCGGGCCCGCCTGGCCACGGCCTGGCCGATCCTCCCCATGCCGACGATGCCGAGCCGCTTGCCCCAGATCCGGTGGCCCGACAGCGCGGTCGGCGACCAGCCGCCCCACGCATCCTCGGCCATCAGCGCAACGCCCTCGGACATGCGCCGCGGCACGGCCAGGATCAGCGCCATGGTCATGTCTGCGGTATCCTCGGTCAGCACACCGGGCGTGTTCGAGACCAGAATGCCCCGGGCGCGCGCCATCTCGACGTCGATATGGTCGACGCCCGCGCCATAGTTGGCGATCAGCTTCAGACGGCTGCCGGCGCGGGCCATGATCTTGCCGTCGATCCGGTCGCTGAGCGTGGGCACCAGCACATCGGCGTCGGCCAGCGCCTCGACCAGCCGGTCGGTCTCCATCGGCGTGTCGTCGTCGTTGAGCCGCACCTCGAACAGCTCGCGCATCCGCGTCTCGACCGCTTCGGGCAGCTTGCGGGTGACCACGACACTCAGGCGGTTGCGGCCCATGTCAGACATCCTTTTCTGGGTAACATTCTTTCTCGTAGAAAACGGGCGCGGATAGGTGAAGAGGGAACCTGGACGATCCGGCGATATTGCCGTCCGGAAACGCGGCACACGGCGGGCCGCGCGGCCAGGCCAGGCGGGTGGAGAGCATGCGATGCGGGCATATGCTGCCGAACGATGGGACGTGTGGCGCGCCGGGGCCGGCGTGGCGCTGGTCCTGGCCTTGGCGATGGCGATGGGCGCCGCCCCGACGGCCGAGACGCGCGCCCAATCGGTGACCCAGGCGGTGGCCCAGTCGGTGGCCCAGTCTGTGGCCCAATCGGTGGCCCAATCCACTGGAGCGTCCGCCGGCCGATCCAACAGACAGTCCATTGCCCAGTCGGCCGAGCAGGCGCCGGCCCGCCCGACGCCGGCGCCGGGTGTGGAGCCTGGCGGTCCCGGCGGCGTGGCGGGCTACGGTCGCGGCCGGGTGACGGGTTTTCCCCTGCCCCGCTATGTCTCGCTGCGGGCCAAGCGGATCAACGTGCGCCGCGGCCCGGGGCTCGAGTACCGCATCGACTGGGTCTATACGCTCGCCGACCTGCCCGTGCAGGTGGTCGACGAGTACGGCGACTGGCGCAAGATTGCCGACAGCGAGGGCGGCACGGGGTGGATCTACCACGCGCTGTTGAGCGGCCAGCGCACCGTGTTGGTCACCGCGCCGTCGGCGACGCTGCGCGCGGGGCCCGAGACCGACGCCGCCCTCCGCGCCTATGTCGAACAGGGCGCTGTGGCCGATCTCAGCCGCTGCCGGCGCGACTGGTGCGAGGTCGTGCATGACCTGGCCCGCGGCTGGCTGCCAAAGACCGATATCTGGGGTGTCGACACGGGCGAGCTCTGGCCCCGTTGATCTGGCCCCGTTGATCTGGCCCCGTTGAGCGGGGTCGCAGGTGGCTGCAGGACGCTGCGAAAAAACCGTTCCGCGGGCGTAGGGAACGGGGCTGCGCTGCGTAATCGGGGCATCGTTCGGATGGACGATCGCCACGCCTGCTTACGGATCAAGGACATGCCGATGCGCCCGACCCTCGCCGCCGCCCTCGCGCTGTCGCTGGCGGCAGCCGCGATCACCGCCCCGCCGCCTGCGGCGCTTGCAACGAGCCCGCCGCCCGCGGCGCCTGCAACGAGCCCGCCGCCTGCGGCGCCCGCAACGACGGCGCTGGCACAGGCGTCGGGCGGCGGACAATTCCAGGGCGCCGTGCGCCTGTTCGAGCGGATCGACAGCAACGGCGACGGGCTGGTCGACCGTGTCGAACTGGCCGAGGCGCGCGCCCAGCGCTTTGCGCGGCTCGACGACAACGGCGACGGCCAGATCAGCGAGGCCGAGATCGAGCGCGCCCGCGCCGCGATCCAGCGCCGTATCGCGCGCGAACTGCCGCGCAACGCGATGCGGCTGGACACCGACGGCAACGGCGTCATCACCCGCGACGAGTTCATGGCCCGACCCTATCGCGCGATGATCTTCGACGCCGATCGCAACGGCATCCTGACGCTGGAGGAAGTCGAGAGCGGCCTGGCGATCATGCGCCCCTGAGACCCTGAGACCCTGAGACCCTGGGCACCTGAGACCCTGGACGCCTCAGCCACGGCGCCGGCGCGTCTGCCGTCCCCGCAGCGCCGACCGCCCTCGACCCGCTGCACGGCGGGCGGGCGGCACCCCTAGGCACGCCATCGAAAGGAGATCACGATGGGCACCATGACCTCTCTGACCCCGCATTCCGTCACCCTCGGCAGGCGTCGCAGGGGCGCGACGGCCGCGACCCTGGCTGCGCGCCTCGGCGCTGCCCTGGCCCAAAGCGTGGCCCTCGGCATGGTCCTGGGCATGGTCCTGGGCGGTGCGCTGGCCCTCCCCTCGCCGGCCGAGGCGCAGACGCGCGTGATCGACCGCACCGGGCCCAACGGCGGCACGATCGCCGGCACGGTCACCCGCGACGGCCGCTTGATCGAGCGCGATATCGCCCGCACCGGACCGAACGGCGGGACGTTCCAGCGGTCGACCGACTGCCGCGTGGGCTGGGTCAGCGGCTGCCGCGGCAGCGCCAGCGGCGTCACGCCCGACGGGCGCGCCTTCTCGCGCCAGGGGGCGGGCGTGCGCACGCCGTACCGCGCCGCAGGTCGCGCCGTGACCACCGGCCCCCAGGGCACCCGCTCGACGGTCCGCGCCCGGGGCCCGCGCGGCCGCGTGTTCGGCCGCCGGCGGTTCTGAGCGCGATGGCGCCGGCCGGGCGTGCGCGACCGAGGCCAGAGCGCGACCGGACGCCCGGAGGGGTCCGGACCGCGCGGGGCGTCGGCGCGCGGCGGCCCCTCGGCACCCGACGCGGCGGATGCCGAAGACGCAGCGCTGATGGCTCGGGTCGCCGCGGGCGACCAGCAGGCCTTTGCCGCTCTGGTCACCGCGCATGGGCCACGGGTGCGGGCACTGGCGCTGCGCCAACTGCGCTCGGCCGCCGAGGCGGACGACGTGGCCCAGGACGCCTTTGCCGCGGTCTGGACCCGGGCCGACCGCTTCGACCCGGCGCGCGGCACGTTCCGCGCCTGGCTGTACCGGATCGTGGCCAACCGCTGCCTGGACCGGCAACGATGGCGGGTGCGCTGGCGGATGTCGGGCGACGAGGCGCTGGAGAGCCGGGCCAGCGCCGAAGCCGGCCCGGCGCGGCAGACGGCGGGCCGCGATGCCCTGGCCCGCGCGGGTGCGGCCATCCGCGGCCTGCCCAAACGCCAGCGGCTGGCGCTGTTGCTGAGCGTGGTGTCCGGTCTGTCGACCGCCGAGATCGCCGAGGCGCTGGGCTCCAGCCCCCAGGCGGCCGAGCAGGTGCTGGTGCGCGCGCGGCGCAGCCTGCGCCGGCAGGCCGAGACCGAGGGCTGGGCCGACAGCACGGCCGTGCCGCCCACGCCGGACGCAGGGCCGCCATGAGGCGCGCGCACCGCAGCCGGGCCCTGGCCGAAGGATAGGACGCGATGACCGACCGACCCACCCGCGCCCCCGCTCCGCCCCCCACCGCCGGCGCCGAGACCGCGGCCCCGCTCGCGCCCGCGGCGTTCCTGGACGCGCTGGACCGCTACGGACCCGACATCGCCGTCTGGCCGGACGCGCTGCGGGGG
>JBCCMW010000301.1:0-5154 GCA_039026175.1 Pseudomonadota bacterium | reverse complement strand
GGCGATAGGCGATCTCGCGCTCTGTGCGCCCGCCCTGGGCGGCCCAGTCGGCAAAGGCGCGGATGTCGTCGGTCGACACCGTCTTGCCGTCCTCGAAGCGGAGCATGTTCTCCAGCACCACCTTCAGCACGGCCGGCAGGCGCGCGAAGTCGCCGAGCCCGGCCTCGCTGGCCGCGGGGATCGAGTAGTAGGCGTAGTCCCGGCCCCCGACATGGAGCGTCCGGCGTGTTGCTGCGCTGTCCTGTCCGACGATGATGGGCACGGGAGCCTCCTCCTCTGCAGCGGGATGGCCGATCTTTTCACCAGCCGATGGCCACATCCGAAATCGATCTTTACGGCGGGGTATCGCGCAGAGCGTTCGGTTGTGCAATGCACGGCGCCGTCGCGGAATGGCCGCTCGGGCTGTTGGGCGCGCTGGCGTTTCTGCTGGGCGCGGTAGCCGTGCTTGCCGTGGCCGGCGATGCTGATCACCCTGGGACGCACATGATGTCGCACCCCTCGCTGCCACAAGGCACTGCCGATCACCATGATGTTGACCCGCACGTCATTGCAGGCGTGAAACGCGTGCTTACGTTCCAAAACTTGACGGTACGTCGCGGCGGTCAGACGGTGTTGGACGGTGTGACGGGCACGGTGCCTGCGGGGCGGGCGCTGATCGTCACGGGGCCCAACGGTGCCGGCAAATCCACGCTGCTGCGCACGCTTGCCGGTTTCCTGCCGCCAAGCGGCGGATCGGCCACGCTGGCGTCGGGTCAGGGCGCCGATCCCGTGCGTCTGGCCGACCGGGGCGCGTGGCAGGAGCGGGTCGCCTATGCCGGGCACCTGGACGCGGTGAAGCCGGCGCTGGGCGTTGCGCAAAACCTGCTCCCCTGGGCCGCTCTGGCCGGCTGGGAGCCGGATGCCGCGGCCGAGGCGGTCGACGCCGCCCTTGCGCGGTTCGGGCTGCAGGCGATGGCCGCACGCCCGGCGGGCGAATGCTCGGCGGGGCAGCGGCGGCGGCTCGGGCTTGCGCGCCTGTCGCTGGCGCGCCGACCGGTTTGGCTGATGGACGAGCCGACGGCCTCGCTCGACACCGCCTCGGCGGCGACGGTGGCCGCGCTGGTGGCCGAGCATCTGAAAGGCGGCGGGATCGCGGTCATCGCGACCCACCTGGAGCTGGGTCTCGCCGATCCCGTGCGGCTGCCGCTGGACCAGACCCGTGCCGCTCGTCTCGCCCCGCCCGCGGCTGGTGCGGCCGCTGAGCCTGCCGACGACCCGTTCCTGGCAGGCGACTGGTGAGCGGCACGCTCGCCATCCTGCGCCGCGACGTGGCGTTGGCGCTGCGGCTGGGCGGCGGCGGGGCGACCAGCCTGGCCTTCTTCGTGCTGGCCAGCGTTCTGGTACCCCTGGGTGTGGGGCGCGAGGGCGACGTGCTGGCCCCGATCGCGGGCGGCGTGGTGTGGATCTGCGCGCTGCTGGCCGCGCTGCTGTCGCTCGACCGTCTGTTCCAGGCAGACATCGAAGACGGCACGCTGGAGCAGCTGATGTTGGCGCCCATGCCGTTGGAGCAGGTGGTGCTGGCCAAGGCCGCGGCGCACTGGCTGACGACGGGTCTGCCGATCCTGGTCACCGCGCCGGTGCTGGGGCTGATGCTGCAGCTGCCGCCGACGGCGCTGCCCGCTTTGATCGCGGCGATGGCGGTGGGTACCCCAGCGCTCAGTCTGATCGGCGCCATCGGCGCGGCGCTGACCGCCGGCATCCGGCGGGGCGGGCTGCTGCTCTCGGTCCTGGTGCTGCCGCTCTATATCCCGACGCTGATCTTCGGCGCCCGGACCGTGGAGCGCGCGGCCGAGGGGTTCGGCTATACCGCGCCGCTGGCGCTGACCGCGGGGCTGACGCTGTTCGCCGCCGTCGTGGCGCCCATCGCCGCCGCCGCCGCCCTACGCGTCGCCGTGCGCTAGACCACTGTGCCAGACCAGTGTGCCAGACCAGTGTGCCAGACCAATGTGCAGGGCCGGTGCGCCCCGACGGTGTGCCGGGCCGGCGCGGCGGGGGTCGACAGCCGCGGCGCACGGCCGCGACGTATCGCGCGATCGGGATGCTGTGCACCCTCCGTTGCCGGGCCGGGGCGAAGCACGTATTTGAGGACCATGTCGATGTGGCGGTTCGCAAACCCGGCGGCGTTCATGCGGCTCACTGGGCGCCTGGTGGCGCCCATGTGGGTGCTGGCCAGCCTTGTGCTGGCCGTCGGGACGGTGTGGTCGCTGCAGGCGCCGCCCGACTATCAGCAGGGCATCACCGTGCTGATCATCTTTATCCACGTCCCCGCAGCGCTGCTGGCGATCAACACTTACGTGGTCATGGCCATCGCGTCGGGCATCGGGCTGGTCCGGCGCCACCATGTCAGCTTTCTGGTCGCCAAGGCCGCGGCGCCCATCGGGGCGGCGTTCACGCTGATCGCGATCCTGACCGGGGCGCTGTGGGGCGTGCCGACATGGGGCACCTGGTGGGCGTGGGACGCGCGGCTCACGTCGGTGCTGGTGATGTTCTTCTTCTACGTCGGGTACATGGCGCTGTGGGCGGCGGTGGACGACCCGGACAAGGCGGCCGAGCTGTCGGGCGTGCTGTGCCTGGTCGGCGTGATCTTCGCCTTCCTGTCGCGCTATGCCGTGCACTTCTGGGCGACACTGCACCAGGGCGCCTCGCTGACCCTGGCCGAGGGGCAGAGGGTCGACGATGCCTACCGCATTCCGATCTACGTGATGATCGTGGGCTTTTATCTGCTGTTCGTCGCGCTGCTGCTGACCCGGGCGCGCACCGAGATCCGACTGCGCCGTGCCCGCGCGCTGCGCCAGCGGGCGCAGATGCTGGAGGCTGCGGCATGATCGTGGAACTGATCATCGACCCCCTGCTGCGGTATGTGGTGGGCGCCTATATCGGGTCGATCGTCGTGCTGGCGCTGCTGATCGCGGTGACGGTGCGCGCCAACACCCAGGCGCGGCGCGAGCTGGACGAGGCCGAAAAGCGAAGGGACCGGCGATGACCGACACACAGGGTGGGGTCGACCTCAGCAAACCGGCCGGCGCGGCCCAGGCCGGCGATCCGGCAGCGGTGTTGGACACACCCTCCGGCTTTCGGCCGTGGATGCTGTTTCCGGTGCTGGGCGCGGTGGCGATGCTGTCCACCTTCTTCGTCCAGCTTGTCGCGGGCGACGGCGACGAGCTGGCCTCGCAGCTGATCGACAAGCCGGTGCCGGCGTTCACGCTGGACCCCCTGTTCCCCGGTCGCCAGGGTCTCAGCGACGCCGACCTGCGCGCGCCGGGCGTCAAGCTGGTTAACGTGTTCGCCTCGTGGTGCGTGCCCTGCCGGGCCGAACATCCATGGCTGGTTGCCTTGGCCAAGGAGCGCGGGCTCACCATCCACGGCATCAACTACAAGGACGATCCCGCGGCCGCGAAGGCATTCCTGGCGGAGCTGGGCGATCCCTATACCCTGATCGGGGCCGACCGCGACGCCCGCGCCGGCATCGAGCTGGGCGTCTACGGCGTGCCCGAGACTTTTATCATCGACGGCCAGGGCCACGTCGTGCACCGCATGACCGGGCCCATCACCGGCCGCGCGATGCAGGAGCGGATTCTGCCCGCACTCGAGCAGGCTGCACGCCGTTCGGGGACCAGTCTTTCGGCCGAGTGAGCGGCTAACCCTCGGTCCCGTTGTCCTGGTCTTCGATCATGTGGCGCTGCAGCAGTGGGACCTGCAGCAGCATAAAGACGAACGTGATCGGCAGGTTGGCGAAGGTCTTGAACGTCACCCAGAACTCGGTCGACATCGTGCGCCAGATCGCCTCGTTCAGCGCCGCCATGAACAGGAAAAAGAAGAACCAGCGGCGCGTAAAGATCATCCAACCCGCATCGTCCAGCGGCAGGGCCTGGTCCAGCACCAGCTTGATGTAGCTGCGCCCCTGCAGCAGCCCCGCGCCGATCACGCTGGCGAAGACCAGGTTGACGATCGTCGGCTTCATCTTGATGAAGGTTTCGTCCTGCAGCCACAGGGTCAGCCCGCCGAACACCGCGACGATCACCGCGGTGACCACCGCCATCCGCGGCAGCGTGCGCAGCAGCAGCCACGAGGCCAACAGCGTGGCGGGCGTGATCACCATGAACACCGCCGTGGCAACATAGAGCGGCGCGCTGTCGCCGGTCAGCGCCGCGCTGTCGGCCCAACCGCCCAGCGCGCTGCGTACCGGCGCCCAGGCCAAGATCTCTTCGCCGAACTGGAAGCACAGAAAAAAGACGATGAGCGGCCCGAATTCCAGCACGCTGCGGATCGGCCCATGGTGGGCGGGCGTCTTGGCACCGGCCGTGGCCCTGGCCGCGCCCGGGCTATGGCCCTGGGGTGCTTTGGGGTCGGCCGAGGCGGCGGCCGGGTGACCAGCGGCGGCGCCCGCCCCACGGTTCTCACGATCGGACAGATCCTGTTGCATCCTGGCCCCTTACGCCTCGGGGCGCGCCGTGTCACGCGTCGCGTCACGTGGTCCGCTCGGCCGAAGCGGCACCTGTAAGCCCGCCCCCAAGGCTCCGCCATCGGCCCCACCGCCGGGTCCCGCCATCTGGCCCCGCCATCTGGCCCCGCCATTGGGGTCGGCACCGACGAATCCGCGTAAGTTGCTTCCAGCAACCGGCAAGGCGTCCCGCGACGCAGCATAACCCGCCACATGGGATCGCCCGGCGACGGTTTGCTGACCACCCTTCGTTGAGATCACGACAGTCGGGCGCAGACCCGGCGCGGGAGGCGGACCGACAGCGCAAGCGGGCAGCCGACAGGCCGCCAGGACGGAGACACGATGGCAGCCAACGACCCAGCGCCCGCGCCGGCGCGGACAACCGACGAGACCCCCGCCGAACCGGGTCCCGCACCCGAGGCCGGGTTGGCCAGCGACAGCCCCGAGATCGTGGCGCACCGGCCGATGAGCACCACCGAATGGGCGATGCTGGTCGCCGGCGACTGAGCCGCGCCCCCGGCGCGCCCCGCGCCACGGCCGGCGCGCCCCGCCACACGGCCGACGCGCTTAGCCCTCGAGCCCAGTGATCGCGGCCGCAAACTCCTGCGGGTCAAAGGGCTGCAGGTCCTCGATCCCCTCGCCCACCCCGATGGCGTGGATCGGCAGGTCGAACT
>JBCCMW010000300.1:0-5174 GCA_039026175.1 Pseudomonadota bacterium | reverse complement strand
CGCGCCAAGATCGACGAGCAGGAGATCGAGGCCGGTGGCCGCCCCCGCATCGTCGTCACCGAAATCCCCTATCAGGTGAACAAGGCGTCGCTGGTCGAGCGCATCGCCGACCTGGCGCGCGACAAAAAGGTCGAGGGCCTGCAGCACATCCAGGACGAGAGCGACCGCTTCGGCGTGCGCATCGTCATCGACCTCAAGCGCGACGCGACGCGCGAGGTGGTGCTGAACCAGCTGTTCCGCTTTACCGCGCTGCAGACGAATTTTCCCGCCAACATCCTGGCGCTGAACGCCGGGCGGCCCGAGCAGCTGGACCTGATCGGCATGCTCACGGCCTTTATCGCGTTCCGCGAGGAGGTGGTGGCCCGGCGCACCGCGCACCTGTTGATGAAGGCGCGCGAGCGGGCGCATCTGTTGACCGGGCTTGCCGTGGCCGTGGCCAATGCGGACGAGGTGGTGGCGACCATCCGCTCGAGCCCCGATCCCGCCACCGCGCGCGAGCGGCTGAAAGAGCGGCGCTGGCCCTCGGCCGACATTGCCGACTACATCCGGCTGGTCGACGACCCCAACCACACGGTGAACGAAGACGGGACCTACAATCTGTCCGACCCGCAGGCGCGCGCCATTCTGGACTTGCGGCTGCAGCGGCTGACGGCGATGGGCGTCCAGGAGATCGGCGACGAGCTGGCGAGCCTGGCCGAGAAGATCACCGACTATCTCGCCATCCTCGCCTCGCGCGAGCGCATCCTGGCCATCATCCGCGAGGAACTGACGGCGGTACGCGAGACCTTTGCCACGCCGCGGCGAACCCAGATCGTCGAGTACGAGGGCGAGCTCGACGACGAGGATCTGATCGAGCGCGAGGAGATGGTCGTGACCGTCACGATGGGCGGTTACATCAAGCGCACGCCGCTGTCTGAGTTCCGCACCCAGGGCCGCGGCGGCAAGGGCCTGGCCGGCATGGCGATGAAGGACGACGACGTGGTGACACGTCTGTTCGTCGCCAACACACACACGCCGCTGCTGTTCTTTTCGACCGACGGCATGGTCTATCAGATGAAGACGTGGCGGCTGCCGCTGGGCGGGCGCACCGCGCGGGGTAAATTCATCAAGAACGTGCTGGGGGCGATGCACGACGGCGCCTCGATCGCCGCGATCATGCCCGTCGACCGGCCCGAGGAGGACTGGTCCAGCCTGCAGATCGTGTTCGCCACCTCGGACGGGCAGGTGCGGCGTAACCAGCTCTCGGACTTCACCAACGTCAAGTCGAACGGCAAGATCGCGATGCGCCTGCCCGAGGGCGTGCACCTGATCGGCGCGCAGATCTGTAGCGATGCGTCCGATTTCCTGCTGGTCACCGCGGGCGGGCGGGCGATCCGCTTCCCCGTGACCGACGTGCGGGTGTTCCGCGGGCGCGAGAGCACCGGCGTGCGCGGCGTCAAGCTGGGCGAGCGCGACCGCGTCGTCTCGATGGCCGTGATCCGCCACTTCGCGGCCAGGCCCGAGGAGCGCGAGGCCTATCTGAAGCGCCGCCGCGCGGTGGCGGGCGAACCCGTCGACGATACCGCGGACGACGCTTTGGAGGAGGCTGGGGAGGAGGCTGGGGAGGAGGCCGAGGCGGAGGCTGGCGAAGAGGCGGCCGTGGCCGATATCGCCCTGCCCGAGGGTCGCTATGTCGAGATGTCGGCGGCCGAAGACCTGATCCTGACGATCACCGAACGGGGGGCGGGCAAGCTTTCCTCCAGCCACGACTATCCGGTTCGCGGGCGCGGCGGCATGGGCGTGGCGGCGGTCGACCGGGCGATGCGGGGCGGCGCGCTGGTCGCCAGCTTCCCCGTGGCCGAGGACGACCAGGTGATGCTGGTGACCGACCGCGGCCAGTCGATCCGCTGCCCGGTGTCGGGCATCTCGTTCCGCTCCCGCTCGGCCGGCGGGGTGAACGTGTTCAAGACGGGCGACGGCGAGAAAGTGGTCTCGGTCGCCCTGATCGCCGAACAGGGGGACTGACCGGGGTTCCCATTGGGGGGTGTCCCTCTGGGGGGTTTCCTCTGGGGGTTCCCTTTGGGTGGCCTCCGACCTTGCGGAATCGCGGCTGGTCGCCGCGATGCTCGATCGTGGGTGCCCGGGGGGTGGCATCGCGGCGGCGGCCAAGGGGGAAGGTGGCTGAGAGAAGCCGCGAGGGCTTCTCGACCAGCGTTTTGAGGGTGTCGGACCGCGTCAAGGACAAGCGGGCGGTGCCCGTCGCCTGCGGCGATCCTTGACCCGGCCCGCCACCCGCGCTCGGTCCCGGCCGGGGTTCTGCAGGCGTTTTGGGTGGTTTCGATCGCAGACCGGTACGGCTGGCGCGGTTGAAGCGATCATTGTGCGGTGCAACATAATGCCTGGGGCGCCTGGCGCCGTGCGGCGGAGAGGGAGGCGCCGGCGGTGGGCGCGTTCCACTAAATGGGTATTGACAGTTGCCCAGTGGAATGACGTTCGCCGCCTGCAAGATGCGGCACCATCTCGCTCTGGATCGGGATTTACTCGTCCGGAGGGACCATGGTCGGAGACGATTACGTGATCGGCAGCCTGCTGCTGCCCTACCTGGCCGGCTTGTTCTGTGTCGACGGGCTGCTGCAGCGGCGGCGCCACGCGGCCTGGGTGGCCGCGGCCGTGCTGGGCGGGCTGATGGTCGCTGCGATGACCTCGGCCGGGGGACCGGCGCTGTGGGTGGTGGCCCCGTTGGGCGGCTTTATCGGGTTCCTGAACGCCGAGGCCCGGCGGTTGGGCGAAGCGCGCCGCGCCGTCTGAACAGGCTATCGGCCGTGGCGGCGATGCCGGCCGCCGCGGGTGTCCGGGCCGCGCGCATGCGCTTCCTTCGCGCCGCTCACCCGTGGGCGGCGGCGCGACGACGCTCGAGGATCGAGGCGCGGGGGCGCCGGTCCGGCAGGGCGCCGCGCTGGTAGCCGAGGCGCACCAGGCCGGGCTGCGACATCCACTGCTCGACCGGCTGGCGCACGGCCACGCTCTCGGCCACCGCCACCTCGTCGAACCCGCACTCCAGCAGATAGGTGAACTGGTCCGCGATGACTGGGCCGGTGGCGCGCAATCGCTCGACGAAGCCACGCTCGCGCAATTGCCGACCGATCGAGAAGCCGCGCCCGTCGGCGAAGGCCGGAAACGCCACCGAGATCATCGCGAGATCGGCGAAATAGGGCGCCACGGCCGCCGGATCGGCGGTGTTGGGCAGGTGCACGGCGGTCGGGTAGGCGCGTCCCCGCGCCTCGGCGATCCGCTCCAGCGGCAGGATCGTGGCACCCGCGGGCATGGGACCCTCGTCGGGCGCCGCCACCCAGGTCTCGGGAATCTCGCCGGTGCGATCAATGAGCATCGTAGAGCGCCTCCTTGAACGGCGTCATGCCCACGCGGCGATAGGCTTGCAGGAACGTCTCGTCCGGCCCCTCGCGGACGGCGAGGTAGCGGTCGACCAGCGTCTCGATGGCGCCGGGCAGCTCGTCGAACGAAAAGCCGGGGCCCGTCCGCTCGCCCAGGCTGGGGATGTCTGCGGGCTCGCCGCCCAGGGTGATCTGGTAGCTCTCGACCCCCGCCTTATCGAGGCCCAGGATCCCGATGTGGCCCACGTGGTGGTGACCGCAGGCGTTGATGCAGCCCGAGATCTTGATCGCGAGCGGCCCGATTTCCGCCTGGCGCTTGGTGTCGGCAAAGCGCTGGGCGATGCGCTGGGCCACCGGGATCGACCGCGCCGTCGCCAGCGCGCAATAATCCAGCCCGGGGCAGGCGATGATGTCGGTCACCAGCCCGCGGTTGGGCGCGTCCAGCCCGATGCCCGCCAGCCCGCGGTAGACGGCGTAGAGCTCGCCGAGCGCGACGTGCGGCAGCACGATGTTCTGCTCGTGCGTCACCCGCAGCTCGTCGGCCGAGTGCCGCTCGGCCAGGTCGGCCAGCACGCGCATCTGTTCGGCCGTGGCATCCCCGGGCACGCCGCCGATGGGTTTTAGCGACACGGTCGCAGCACGGTAGCCCGGCACGCGGTGGTCGTGGGTGTTCTGCGCCACCCACTGGGCAAAGTCGGGGTCGGCGCGGCGGGCGCGCTCGAACAGCGCGCTCTCGGCCGGCTGGGGTGCGAGGTCGGGCAGGGCGAAATAGGCGGCGATGCGCGACACCTCCTCGGCCGGGGCGGCGACCGAGGCGCGGTCGATGGCGGCGAACGCCTCCTCGACCTGGCGGGCGTATTCCTCCATCCCCAGCTCGTGCACCAGGATCTTGATGCGCGCCTTGAACTTGTTGTCCCGCCGGCCGTGCAGGTTGTACACGCGCAGCGCCGCGGTCAGGTAGGGTAGTAGGTCGTCCTTGGGCAGGAAAGCGCGCAGCTCCTTGCCGATGAAAGGCGAGCGGCCCTGGCCGCCGCCCACCAGCACCCGGTAGCCGACCTCGCCCGACGGGCCGCGCACGATCTGCAGGCCGATGTCGTGCACCGCGATGGCGGCGCGGTCGGTCTGCGATCCGGTGACCGCCACCTTGAACTTGCGGCCCAGGAACGTGAACTCGGGGTGCAGCGAGGACCACTGGCGCAGCACTTCGGCGGTGATGCGCGGGTCCTCGATCTCGTCCGGGGCGACGCCTGCCAGCGGGTCCGAGGTCACGTTGCGGATGCAGTTGCCCGAGGTCTGGATCGCGTGCATCTCGACCGAGGCGAGGGCGTCCAGGATCGCCGGCACGTCGTTAAGCTTGGGCCAGTTGAACTGGATGTTCTGGCGCGTGGTGAAGTGGCCGTAGCCGCGGTCCCAGGTCTCGGCGATATGGGCCAGCATGCGCATCTGGCGGCTGGCCAGGGTGCCATAGGGGATGGCGACGCGCAGCATGTAGGCGTGTAGCTGCAGGTACAGCCCGTTCATCAGCCTCAGCGGCTTGAACTCGTCCTCGGTCAGCGCGCCCGAGAGGCGGCGCTCGACCTGGGCGCGGAACTCGGCCGTGCGTTCGGCGACGAAACGGTGGTCGAACTCGTCATAGCGGTACATGGCGTCCTCCTCGCCGGCGGCCGGTCCGGGGGGCGGTCCCCCGGGGTGGGCGTGGCTGGCTGGTTTGGGTCGGGGGGCTTTTTTGGGCACGGGCGGGCGGGGTTGGGCGGGCCGGGTTGGGCGGGCCAGGCTGGGCGGGCCAGGCTGGGCGGCGCCTGG
>JBCCMW010000299.1:0-5210 GCA_039026175.1 Pseudomonadota bacterium | reverse complement strand
TTCTTCCCGACCGCGCCGATGTTCGGCGTTGCCTGGCGCTTTGCGCCGGAGACCTTGCCCAAGGCCGGCGCGCCCAAGCCCCAGCCCGCGCCGAAGGCCGCGCCCAAGCCTGCGGAAGCGCCTGCCGCCAAACCGGTTGCCAAGGCGGCCCCCAAGCCCGCGCCGGAGCCTGCCGCCAAGGTCGAGCCCAAGCCGGCACCGGCGCCCCAGCCCGCCGCATCGCCCACTCCGGCAGCCACTCCGGCGCCTGCGCCAGCACCCGTGAAAGCCGCAACACCGGCCCCCGCGCCGAAGCCTGCCGCCAAGCCCGCCCCGGCACCCAAGGCCGAGGCCAAGCCCGCCCCGGCGCCCAAGGCGAAGGCCGCACCGGCGCCCAAGGCCGAGCCTGCCCCGAAAGCCGAGGCTAAGCCGGCACCTGCGCCCAAGGCCGAGCCCAAGCCTGCGCCCAAGGCCCAAGCTGCGCCAGCGGCGGTCGCAGCGCCCGCGCCCAAGGCCCAAGCCGCGCCAGCCGCGGTCGCGGCGCCCGCGCCCAAGGCCAAGGCGTCGGGCGCCAACGGGGCCGGGTCCAAGCGGCCCAAGGGTCTGTTGGGTGCAGCACCCGCCAAGATCGACGATCTGAAGATGATCCGCGGCATCGGCCCGGCGCTGGAAAAGCAGCTCAATGGCCTTGGCATCTACCACTTCTCCCAGCTCGCGGCGTTCACCGACGTCGATCTGGCGTGGATCGACGACAATCTGACCGCGTTCAAGGGCCGCTGCTTCCGCGACGACTGGGTCGGCCAGGCCAAAGCCAAGATCGGCTGAGCCCGGCGACGCCAAGGCCCCTCGGCGCCGCGCTACACCCCGCAGGCAGCGGGATCAGCCCGCTGCGTGCACGATCTGGGCGAAATCGGCGGCCTTGAGGCTTGCGCCGCCCACCAGCCCGCCGTCGACGTTGTCCAGCGCAAAGATCTCGGCGGCATTGGCCGGCTTGACCGACCCGCCATAGAGCAGCCGAACCCCTGCCGCTTCGGCACCCAGCGGCGCGGCCAGCAGGGTGCGCAGGTGATCGTGCACCTCGGCGATCTGCGCGACGGTGGGCGTGCGGCCGGTGCCGATGGCCCAAACCGGCTCATAGGCAACCACCAGCGCGGCGGCGCTGGCACCGGCGGGCATCGAGCCCGCGAGCTGGCGCTCGACCACGGCCAGGGTCTCGCCCGCATCGCGCTCGGCCTCGGTCTCGCCCAGGCACAGGATCGCGGTCAGCCCGGCGCGCCAGGCGGCCGCGACCTTGCCCGCCACGGTCGCATCGTCCTCGCCGTGATCGGCGCGCCGCTCGGAATGGCCCACGATCACCGCCACCGCGCCGGCGTCGGCCAGCATCTCGGCCGCAATGTCCCCGGTGTGCGCGCCGCTGGCGGCAGCGTGGCAGTCCTGCGCGCCGATGCGCACCGGCCCGCCGGCGGCGGCCGCCGCGGCGAACGGCGCAATCAGCGTGGCGGGCGGGCAGAGCAGCACCTCGGCCGTGGTCTCGGCCACCTGGGCGACCAGGTCGTCGAGTTCGGCGCGCTGGGCGGCGAGCCCGTTCATCTTCCAGTTTCCGGCGACGAGCGGGGTTCGGGTCATCGGGCATCCTCGCGGCTGACGGCGGGCGGCACCCTAAGCGCTGGACCGCCCGCGGCAAGCACTGTGCCCCGTTTCGCGACCGACATGGCGCGGGGTCCGACCGTGCGGAATCGCGACTGGTCGCCGCGATGCTCGATCGTGGGTGCCGGGGGCGGCATCGCGGCGGGGGCGAAAGGGGAGGGGGGGGGCTGAGAGAAGCCGCTGGGGGCTTCGCGACCAGCGTGTTGCGGGTGTCGGGCCGCGTCAAGGACGAGCGGGCGGTGCCCGTCGCCTGCGGCGATCCTTGACCCGGCCCGCCATCCGCGGCCCCGGTGGGCGAGTTCGCGGTGGGGCGGGGGTGACGCGGTGGTCGGCGCGACGGAGTAGGGGTGGCCGGTGTTTCGGCGCGTCAGGCTTGCGGGGCGAACTTGATGGACTCGCCGCAGCCGCAGCTTTCGACCACGTTGGGGTTGTTGAAGACGAACCCGCTCTCCAACAGCGAGGTTTTGTAGTCGATCGTCGTGCCGATCAGGAACATCTGCGCCATCGGCGCGATCATCAGGCGCGCGCCCTCACGCTCGACCACCACATCGTGCGCGCCGATCTCGGTGGCGTGCTCCATAGTGTATTCCATGCCCGCGCAGCCGCCCTTCTTGACGCCGATGCGAAGGCCCTTGACCGTGCCGTCGTGCATCAGCGCCGCGATCCGGCGCACCGCGGCGTCGGTCAGGGTGACGGGATCCTGGCCCGGAATGGCGAACATCGGCGGCTCCTTTTCCAACCGCGAGAGTAGGGCATCGTCCCGCGCGTCTCAAGGGACCGACCCAAGCGACCCGAGCGCGCGATGCCGCGGGCTCACATCAGGCCAAGCTCCAGGCGCGCGTCGTCCGAGAGCTTGTCCATGCCCCAGGGCGGCTCCCATACCAGACGCACGTTGACGGTCTTGACCCCGCCGAGCGGCTCGATCGCATCGGCCACCCATCCCGGCATCTCGCCCGCCACCGGGCAGCCGGGCGCGGTGAGCGTCATGTCCACGTCGACGTTGGCCTCCTCGTCGATGCGGATCGAGTAGATCAGGCCCAGATCGAAGATGTTCACCGGGATCTCGGGATCGAACACGGTGCGGCACGCCTCGACGATGGGTTCGTAGAGCGGGTGCTCGATGCTGGAGGGCACGATGAGCGGTTCGCCCTCGCCCGGGCTGGCGCCGCCGGCGTCCGGCGTGTCGTCGTAGGCATCCATGTCGCCCTCCGCGTGCTTGGTTTTCCGTGCCTGGCATATAAAAACGCGACCGCCGCAGGTCTACCCGGCAGAGCGCCTGCGCTTGCGCGCCGGAGGGTGCCGGCGGCCGCGTATGACACCGCGATGTCCGCGCCGTCCCCCACAACTGCTCAACGCCACTGCCGCCAACAACTGCCCCCCGCCTCTGCTCCACGCCGCCCGGCGTCTGCCCGGTCGCCATGCCCCTGTCACAACCCTGGGTCACACCATCGGGCGACAGGTGGGTGCCCCGAGGCCGGCTGTCACGAAGCCGGGTGCGCCGGAAGGGGGCAGGGGCACGACCCCGGGGCGCCACGCCCGCAAGGACCGTCCCGCGCCAGGGCGGATCCTCCTTGATCTGGCGCAGCCGACCCGCGAGCCTGCGGTCGCAACCAGGGAGACTGCACGCGATGAACCAGACGACGACCAAGCCCGACACGACCACGCCGCTGATCATCTACATTCTGTACCTCGTGGGGATCGTCATCCCGCTGGTCTCGATCGTCGGCATCATCTGGGCCCACATCGCCCGCGGCAGCGCGACGGGGCTGATCGAGAACCACCTGGTGTGGGGTATCCGCACCTTCTGGTTCGCCCTGCTGTTCACCGTCATCGGGCTTGTGCTGACGATGGTGTACATCGGCTTTCTGGTGGTGCTGGCGGCCTTTATCTGGTCGGTGGTGCGCATCATCGTGGGCCTGGTGAACCTGCAGAACGGCAAGCCGATGCCGAACGTGCAGTCGATGCTGCTCTGATCCCGGCCCGGCGGCGCGCCCGCCCGGTCGTCCGGCCCGGGCCAGGCATGCGGGCGGCGCGGTTCGATCCGGCTCGTGGGGCGCTGTCGGGCCCACAGTCGAGGTTGGGCATCGGGATGGCTCTGGGGCGGTGTCCGGGGCTGGCTCTGGGGCGGTGTCTGGGGCGGGGTCTTGGCCTCGGCCGGCGCGGGGCGTAAGCGGGCGGCATGGAGCGCTTCGCCTTTACGCTGATCGCCCGCTCGGGCCGGGCGCGGCTGGGTCGGATCGACACCCCGCGCGGCAGTATCCGCACCCCGGCGTTCATGCCCGTCGGCACCGCCGCCACCGTCAAGGCCATGCTGCCCGAACAGGTGCGCGCCACCGGCGCCGATATCCTGTTGGGCAACACCTATCACCTGATGCTGCGGCCGGGGCACGAGCGGGTGGCGCGGCTGGGTGGGTTGCACCGGTTCATGAACTGGCCGAGGCCGATCCTGACCGACTCGGGCGGCTTTCAAGTCATGTCGCTGGCGGCGCTGCGCAAGCTCTCGGAAGAAGGCGTGCGCTTTGCCAGCCACATCGACGGCGCGCGCCATCTGCTGAGCCCCGAGAGCTCGATGGCGATCCAGGCAGCACTCGGCTCGGACATCGTCATGGCCTTCGACGAGTGCACGCCCTGGCCGGTCGACGCGCCGACGGCCGAGCGCTCGATGGCCCTGTCGATGCGCTGGGCGCAGCGCTCGCGCGATGCCTTCGGCGACCGGCCCGGGCACGCGCTGTTCGGCATCCAGCAGGGCTCGCTCTACCCCGACCTGCGCGCCCGGTCGGCCGAGGCGCTCCGCGCAATCGCGTTCGACGGCTACGCCATCGGCGGGCTGGCGGTGGGCGAGGGACAGGCGCGGATGTTCGACGTGCTGGACTATGCCCCCGGCCAACTGCCCCACGACAAGCCGCGCTATCTGATGGGCGTGGGCAAGCCCGAAGACATCGTCGGCGCCGTCGAGCGCGGCGTGGACATGTTCGACTGCGTGCTGCCCACGCGCTCGGGCCGCACGGGCCAGGCCTTCACGCGCCGCGGTACGATCAACCTCAAGAACGCGCGCCACCGCGACGATCCGCGCCCGCTGGACCCGGATTGCGCCTGCCCCTGCTGCGCAGGGTTCAGCCGGGCCTACCTGCACCACGCCTTTGCGGCGGGCGAGATCATCGGCATGATGCTGCTGACCGCCCACAACCTGTGGTTCTACCAGGAAATGATGGCGGGGCTGCGCAGGGCGATCGCCGAGGACCGTCTGGCCGCCTATGCCGATGCCTTCCGCGCCGCCCAGGCCGAGGGCGACCTGGAACGGGTCTAGCGCCCTCCGACCAAGCGGAATCGCGGCTGGTCGCCGCGATACTCGGGTGCTGGGAAACGGCGGCGGCGGTGGGACGCCGTTCGGGTGTTTCGGGGGCCGCGAAGGGGAAGGGGTGGGCTGAGAGAAGCCCCGAGGGGGCTTCATGCCGAGCGTGTGCAGGTGTCGGGCCGCGTAAAGGACCCCCCGCTGCGCGGGAGCCTGGCGGCGATACGTGACCCCGCCCGACACCCGCGCCTCGCGCGAGCGGGCAAGGCGGCCGGCTGGCGTGTTGCCGGGG
>JBCCMW010000298.1:0-5220 GCA_039026175.1 Pseudomonadota bacterium | reverse complement strand
CGCGACTGCCCGCGACTGCCCGCGACTGCCCGCGACTGCCCGCGACTGCCCGCGACTGCCCGCGACTGCCCGCGACTGCCCGCGACTGCCCGCGACTGCTTGTGCGGTCTGTGGCCGAGCGACTATACCGCCCGCATGGAACACCACAGCTTTTTCGCGCGAATGCGGTGCTGGCTCGGGACGGGCTGTGGCGCGATGGGCGCTGTTGGCGCTGCCGGTCGCGCCGTGCGGCTTGGGCTGGCCGCGGCGCTCGTGTGGCTGGTTGCAGCGGGCGCTGCTGCGGCGCTGGACGGCGATTATCGCGGCATCGACAGCGCCGAGGGCGCCTCGCTAAAGGTCGAGGGCGACGGCGGCACCCTGACCGATGCCGACGGCGCGCGCGCCGCGTTCGAGGGGCGCGCCAGCGCCGGCGGGCTGGAGGCGCGCGTGGTGTTGGGTGGCGCCGACGTGCTGCTGAGGCTCGACCCGCTGCCCTACGGCGTGCTGGCGACGCTGATCCCGCTTGGCGCCGACGGGACGCTGCAGACGGCCGGGGCCGAGGCGCTGACCTTCGTGCGTCGCGACCTGACCGTGCCGACGTTGCCGCACGGCTTTGTCGCACCGCCCGCACCCGGGATCACGCGGATCGCGGCGATGAGCTTCCTGCGCTCCTACGCGTTCTGGACGCCCGAGGGGGTGGAGGCGGGTTACCTGGCGCTCGCGGCGCGGCACCGGCGGCTGATCGCGCTGTTTCCGGCGGTGCAATTGGACATCATCTGGAAGCTCTGCCTGGCGCCCGGCGCCGACAGGGCGCTGGGTCTGGCGCTGCAGGGCCAGGGCGTGGCGTGCGAGGACGTGCGCGCGCGGATCGCGGCGGCGCAGCGCTCGGGCGGGTTCGACCGCTACAAGGAAGAGGTGGCCGAGGCGGCCGAGACGCTGTCCACGGCCCTGCAGTGCGCCGACAGCCACGTGATGGCCAAGGAGGTGTGCGACGCCGCCGCGCGCGACGTCAGCGCCCAGGCGCTGTCGTTGGAGACGGCCGCCACGGTGCTGGCCCGCGTGCGCTGATCCCGGCTTGCAGCGAGGCGCCGCGCGGCGCCGGATCGGGCACGGGGTGCGCTAAAGCCCAAGGCCCGAGGCCCGAGGCCGCCGGGCCGCTACCGGTCGGTCGCGCAGCGGTCGCTGGCGCTGCCGAAGGGGCACGGGCGGTGGGCACAGGAGCGCGAGGCACGGGTGGTGGGTACGCGACGGCGGCGCCGGTCCGGGAACACGGCCGCCGGCAGGCTCGGGCGCGACGGTAACCGGGATACGAGCCTCAGGCGGCGGGGCCGGGACAGGACCGATGGCCGCAACCTGGCGCGCAGTCGGCACTGGGCCGGCAACGAAACCAACAACTGGGCCGGCATTGGGCACGGCCGGGGCGCAGCGATCAGATCGGGGACACCCAAACGGTCGGCATGCGGCGCGCAGCGGCACAGCATCGACGCGGGTGAGCGTCAAGCAAGCAAGACCGATCGGTCGGGCGCGCCGTCGACGCGCCGTGGCGGCCCTCCGCCGTGGCCGCCCGGATCGGTCGCTCAGCGCTGGTGGTGCAGCGTGCGGCGGTTCTTGCTGCCCCAATCCTCGATCCAGTCGAGCACGGGACGCAGCGCCTCGCCCTTCGACGTGATGCGATACTCGAGACGGCGGGCACCCGAGTGCACCGGACGCTTTTCGAGAATGCCTTCATCGACCAGCCGTGCCAGACGGTTGGAGAGGATGTTGCGCGCGACGCCGAGGCGACGCTGGAAGGTGTCGAAGCGCGTGATGCCCCGCAGCGCCGCCCAGACGATCAACAGCGTCCAGCTGTCGCCGATCTGGCGGACCGCGTCGGTCATCGCCGAGATTTCAGCCTGTTCAAGATCAGCCACGATGTTTCACTCCAAGGCTTTGTCGCAAGGTGGACAACAGTTTCATAGCACGGAATGTTGGTCCAGAACCTGCCGCTCCACAACCCGACGGGGAATTTGTGATGATGGCGGGTCTAAGCGGCTCCGATTGAAACATTCCAGGGCGATCGTCAGAGTTAGTTGACACTTGCAATGTCTCAGAAAGCTTACCAATGCGCAAGCCTGGGGGGGAAAACCGCCCTTGTGACCGGAGCGAATCGGGGCATCGGTGCACATTTGTCAAATTTCCTAGACGCTGCCGGTGTGCAGGTCGTTGCGGCTGCGCGACGGGTCGAATCACTCCAGGCACTGCCCGGCGTGGCGGCCGGACGGGTCCTGCCGGTCGCCATGGACGTGACCGATGCGGCCAGTGTCGCAGCCGGCGTGGCCGCCGCGGTGGCGCGTTTCGGCCGGCTGGATGCGCTGGTCAACAATGCGGGCATCGCCTGGGGCGGGCGGGCGCTGGACATGCCGCTGAACGAGTGGGACCGGGTCGTGGCCACCAATCTCAACGGCGCCTTCTATGCGGCGCAGGCGGCGGCACAGGCGATGGCGGCACAGGACCCGCCGGGTGGGACGATCGTCTCGACCGCCTCGATCCTGGGCTTCGGCACGGGCATGGGTGTGGCGGCCTATGCCGCGACTAAGGCGGGGCTGGTGCACCTGACCCGGTCGCTGGCGGTGGAGTGGGCGCGCCACGGGATCCGGGTCAATGCGCTCGCGCCCGGGTACTTTCCGACCGATATGACGGACGGGTTTATCGACAGCGAGGCCGGGCGCGCGGCGTTGCAGGCGATCCCGATGCGCCGGTTCGGGCAGCTGCAGGATCTGGAGGGGCCGCTAGCGTTCCTGATGTCCGACGCGTCGGCCTATGTGACGGGGGTCGTGTTGCCGGTCGACGGGGGCCATCTGTGCCGCCCGCTCTAGGCGCCTCCGGCGGGCCGGGGCTCCGGCGCCTCCGGCGCGAGGGGATCCGGCGCCTTCGGCGTCAGGGGGTCCGGCGCCTTCGGCGTCAGGGACTGCGGGGCAGGCATCGATCGCCGCCGGCGGGCCGGAGGGCGCGGGGCTGACAGCCGCGGTGGGCGATGTCGCGATGGGCGCCGCGGCGATGGCTGCAGCGGCCGACCGTGGGCTGGGCGCGGCGGTGATCGAGGCTGCGGCCTGCGCGGGTGTCGGCTGGGACCGCTGGTCCGGCGATCCGGGAGTGTCGGCCTGGGCGGCCTCGGCCGTCGAGGCCGGGGTCGCACTGCTGCTGGCCCTCGCGGCCTGGTGCCGGGCGACCGGTGCGACGCCGGCGGCCCCCACCCTCGCCCCGGATACAGGCTCGCACGCGCGTGTCGGCGCGGTCGCAACGGTCGCAACGGTCGCGACGGAGGCCGAACGGGGGAGCGCGCGTCGGGCAGCCCTGTTCTGGTGGGCGGCGGCAGCGGTGCTTGCGGTGCTGGCGCTGAACAAGCAGCTCGACGTGCAGCTGTTGGTGGCCGAGTACGGCCGGTGCCTGGCGCGGGACCTGGGCCTGGACGGTTACCGCTGGGAGGCCAAGGCTGCCTTTGCGGCACTGCTGGGCCTGGCGGGCCTGGCGGCAATGGCCGCGGCCTGGTGGCTGTCGGCCGGGCTGGCAACCCGGGTGCGGTGGGTCGCCCTGGCCGGGACCGCGGTCCTCGCGGGCTTCGTCGCGCTCCGCGTCGCAACGGCGACCAAGCTGGCCACGCGCGTCGGCCTCGACCTCGCGGCGCTGCCGGGCACCACGCTGGTCGAGATGGCGGGGCCCGGGCTGATGGCGCTGGCCGCCCTGCTGGCGCTCGGCGCACAGCGTCCGGCGGGGGGCTGAGGCCCAGGTCTCGCCGCGCCGTCCACCGCTGCGGCGGTCGGGCGCGGCTGGTGCCCGGAGCCTGGCGCGCTATCGTGCGCGGCGACGGACGGGGCCGCCAAAGGCGCCGCCACACCGCGCGGGGAGGGCGCCGATGGATCTTACGCTGGATGCCGAGAGCGAGCGCTACCGCGCCGCCGTCGCCGCCTTCGTCGACGCCCATATCCTGCCGCTGGAGGCCGACCCGGCCAGTTTCGCCGACCACGGCAACCTGCCCGAGCCGGTGCTGGAGGGCGTGCGCGCCAAGGTGCGTGAGGCTGGGCTCTGGGCCCCCAACGTGGCGCGCGCGCACGGGGGCCTGGGCCTGCCGTTCACCGGGCTTGCGGCGGCGTACGAGGAGATGAACCGCTCGGTCTTCGGGCCGGTCTGCTTTAACGCCGCCGCACCCGATGACGGCAACATGCGCGTGATGGCCCAGGTGGGCACGCCCGAGCAGCAGGCCTGGTGGCTGGCGCCGGTAATCGCAGGGCGCGAACGCTCGGCCTTTGCGATGACCGAGCCCGCGCCGGGGGCGGGGTCCGACCCCTCGATGATGCGGACCCGGGCCGAGCGTACGAACCGCGGCTACCGGATCTATGGGCGCAAGTGGTACATCACCGGCGCGGGTGTGGCGCAGAAGTTCATCCTGATGGCCCGCACGTCGGACGACCCGCGCAAGGGGCTGACGGCCTTGCTGTTCGACGCCGACCAGCCCGGCTGGCGGATCGAGCGGCGCATCGGGATCATGGGCCCCGAGGAACACGGCGGCCACTGCGAGCTGGTGTTCGACGGGCTGGAGGTCCCCTTCGAGCACGTCCTGATGGGCGAGGGCGAGGGGCTCAAGGTCACGCAGATCCGCCTTGGCCCCGCGCGGCTGACCCACTGTATGCGCTGGCTGGGCCTGGCCAAGCGGTGCATGGAGATCGCCAGCGCCTATGCGGCCGAGCGCGAGGGTTTCGGCGTGCGCCTCGCCGAGCGCGAGACCGTGCAGGTGCGCCTGGGCAACCTGGCGCACCAGATCGAGATCGGCCGGCTGCTGACGATGAAGGCCGCCTGGCTGTTGGACGCCGGCGACCGGGCCAAGACGGCGGTCAGCATGGCCAAGATCCACGTTGCCGACACGCTGCACCGCGCGGCGGACGATGCGATCCAGCTCTGCGGGGCGCGCGGCTACTCGCCCGACACGGTGCTGGTGTGGTTCTACCGCTTCGCCCGCCAGGCCGGCCTGGTCGACGGCGCGGACGAGGTGCACAAGATGGTCATCGCCCAGGCCTATGGCCGCGAGGGCGCAGGCCTCTGGCACTGGGGCACGCCGGTCTCGGCCTGACCGCGCCCGCGTCTCGTCCCTTCACGGGCCGGGCGCCGTCGACGGACGCGGCGGTCGGCCGGCGGTATGGCTGGGGTGGGGACATCGTCGCCGGCCGATCCCCTCGCGCCACGCCTGGCCGACGCCGATACGCGCGG
>JBCCMW010000297.1:0-5234 GCA_039026175.1 Pseudomonadota bacterium | reverse complement strand
GGCGCCGCCTCGCCCTGGCGGTCGTCGACGGCAGCTGCGCCCTGGGGCTTGCGCTGGAACTTGGCCTGCTGCTTGGTATCCGTCGGCGGGGCGGGTTTGGGCGCGCCGCCGCGGCCCTTGGGTGCCGAGGCATGGTGCCGGGACCCCTCGCCGCCGAAACGCAGGCCCGTCAGCTTTTCGATGGCGCGCAGCTTGTCCTGCTCCTCCGGCGCGCACAGCGCGACGGCCGTCCCGGCCGCGCCGTTGCGACCCGTGCGGCCGATTCGGTGGACATAGGCCTCGGGTTCGTCCGGCAGCTCGAACTGCACGACATGGCTGATACCCTCGACATCGATCCCCCGGGCTACGATGTCCGAGGCCACCAGCACGCGAAGCTGCCCCTGGCGAAAGGCGTCCAGCACCCGCTGGCGCGCGCCCTGGCTCTTGTTGCCGTGGATCGCGCCTGCGGGCACGCCGTCCTTGCCCAGATGCTCGGCCACGCGGTCGGCGCGGTGCTTGGTGCGGGTAAACACGATGGCGCGCGACACTTCGGGTGCCGACAACAGCGCTGCCAGCCTGGCGCGCTTGGCGTCGCGCGCGACAAACTCGACCGACTGGTCGATGCGCTCGACCGTCCGACCCGGTGGGGCGACCTCGACGCGCACGGGGTCGTTCAGCAGCCCCTCGGCCAGCGCCGTCACCTCGCGCGGCATGGTGGCCGAAAACAACGCGGTGCGCCGGCGCCGGTGCAGACGGCCGGCCAGCTCCTTGACCTGGGGCGCAAAGCCCATGTCCAAGAGCCGGTCCGCCTCGTCCAGCACCAAGAGCGCCGTGGCGTCCAGCCGCACGTGGCCGGCGCGCACCAGATCTGTCAGCCGCCCGGGCGTGGCGATCAGGATGTCGACACCGCGGCCCAGCGCACGGATCTGCGCGCCGCGCGACATGCCGCCCAGCACAAGCTGGGTCTTGATGCGCAGCTTGCCGGCAAAGCGCCGGGCCTGCTCCTCGATCTGCACCGCCAGCTCGCGCGTCGGCACCAGCACCAGGGCGCGAGCCGTCATCGGCTCGGCGCGCCCGGCGCTGGCGGCCAGCGCATCCAGAATGGGCAGCAGGAAGGCCGCGGTCTTGCCGCTGCCGGTCTGGGCCAGTCCCAGCAGATCGCGGCCCTCGAGTTGGGGCCCGATCGCGCGCGCCTGGATCGGCGATGGCGTGACAAAGCCCAGACGCTCCAGCGTGGTGCAGAGCGAGGCGGCAAGCCCGAGGCTTGCCCAGGTCGTATCGGTCAATCTTTTGTCCTTCGATGGTCGGAACGGGCGCCGGCGCATCGGATGCGCCGCTCCCCGCGACCCTGTCGGCACCAGGCGCAACTGGCGATGACGTGATGATCCATGGCGACGCCGCAGCCCCGGCGCGATACCGCCGCCGACCTGCCCGCGCAGTCGCATTGCCGGGGCACGCCCCGACGCCGGTGAAGTGGGGCATCGGGGCCGCCATGGCAACCCACAGGGCCGCCATTCCCCCGTTCGAACCCAAAACAGGACGATGGACCCGCCGCGGCGGCCACTCCGCGCCGGCAGGGCGGGGGATCGCCGGCGGCGCGTTAGACGACGTCGAAGTGGCTGTCGTCCAGCGCGCCGCCGGCAGGGCGGAGGATCGCCGGCGGCGCGTTAGACGACGTCGAAGTGGCTGTCGTCCGGCGCGCCCCCGGCAGGGCGGAGGATCGCCGGCGCCGCGTTAGACGACGTCGAAGTGGCTGTCGTCCAGCGCGCCCAGGTGGGTGTGGGCAAAGGTCAGCGTGTCGTCCTCCGAAAAGGTCAGCACCACGTTGCGCCCGACCTGTGTCGCCACCGCCTCGACATCGTCGAACGACGAGACGCCGTCGATGTCGATCTCCACCGTCTCGCCAGGGCGGCGGAAAAAGAACAGGAACCGCCCGCCTGGATCGAAGTCGTAGATCGTGTCGTGGCCGCCGTCGTAGACGAAGGTGTCGAGCCCCAGGCCGCCGCGCAGCCCGTCGTCGCCGGCGCCGCCCTCCAGCCGGTCGCGGCCGAACCCGCCGCGCAGATGGTCGTTGCCCGCACCACCCTCCAGGTGGTCGCGCCCCAGCCCGCCGCGCAGATCGTCGTCGCCCGCGTTGCCCAGCAGATGGTCGTCCCCGACGTTGCCGCGGAGCGCGTCGTTGCCCAGCCCGCCCGAAATCAGATCGTCGCCCGCCCTGCCCCGGATATGGTCGTCGTCGGCCCCGCCCCGGATCAGGTCGTCGCGGAAGCTGCCCGCAAGATCGCCCGAGGCCACCGGCTCGTCGGACACCGTGAAATTGAAGGTCGAGGTGTCGCCCTCGTCTATCCCTGCGAAAGGCTCGCCATCGCCGTCGAAGAACGCGTCCCCATCGATCTCGACGGCATAGCGGCTGTCGGGATCCAGATGCGCGGGCGGCGTGACGGTGACGACGGCGCCGTCGATCTCGACCAGCCGGTCGTCGGCGGCGTCGATCTCAGTCACCTCGCCGGTGTCGCGGTTCACCAGCCGCAGCGCACCCTCGCCCGCCGTCACCGGCTCGGTGAAGGTCAGTTCGATTGTACTGTCGTTCAGCACATCGCGGGCGTTGTCCGACGGGGTGGCCGACAGCAGCCAAGGCGCGATGGGACCGTCCAGCGGCGCCAGCTCGCGCGGGAAATAGACCGTCTCGCCGTCGCTATCGAAGCCCAGCCGACCGTCGCCGTTGATGCCGAAGCTGAACAGCGTGCCGTCGTCGGCGCGGGCGAACACGGCGTTTGGCCCGACCGCGATCTCAACCACCATCACGTCGTCGAGCTGCGCCAGCTTGGTGGGGAAGAAGGTCACGTCGCTCTCGAACGCGGGGTCGCCGTCCAGCCCGCCGGAGGGGCCTTCGTCGTTCGGGCCCCACAGGAACACGTCGCCCTCGGCCGTCAGCGCCACGCCGAAGCGCGCGCCGCCCTGCACGTCGACCACGTTGGGCGGCAGCGCGGTCAGCTCGATGGGCACCAGCACGTCCGCGCCGTCGGCGACAAAGGTCCCGTCGCCCTGGTCAGCACCCTGCAGGAGCTGGCCGAAGCGGCTCTCGCCCCAGCCATAGACCCGCCCGTCCGAGGTGACGGCATAGGCCGTGTTGGTGTCGGCCGAGATGGCGACGATGTCGTCCGGCAGCCCCACGGTCAGCACCGGCGACAGCACCCGGGTCAGCGGCGCGCCGTCCGCATCCAGCCCGTCGGGCGCGCCGAGCTGACCGTCGCTGTTGCGCCCGAAGCCGAACACCTGCCCGTCCGCCGTCAACGCCAGGGTAAACGACGTCCCGCTGGACACGGCGACCACCGTCTCGTCCGCCAACGCCTGCACGCGCGTCGGCACCAGCCGCTCCTCCTGGTCGCCGAGGCCGAGCTGGCCGTTGGTGTTCGAGCCCCAGGCATAGAGCGCACCGGTGTCGGTGATCGCAAAGGACACCCCGTTGCCGTTTTCGATCCCGACGACGGTCTCCTCGTCCAGCGCGCCGGGGATCTTGACCGGGGCTGTGCGGATCTCCTCGTCGCCCAGACCCAGCGGACCGCGGTTGTTGAAGCCCCAGCTATAGACGTCGCCGCTGTCGGTCAGGAACGTCGCTTGGATCTGGCCCACCGCCACGCTGGTGATCGTCTCGTCAAAGCCCTCGGGCAGCACCACCGCGCGCGGCTGCTCGATGTTAAAGCCCTGCACTCCGTTGCCGAGCTGTCCGAAGAAATTGGCCCCCGTCGCGAACAGCGTGTTGCTGTCGGCATCCAGGAACACCGAAAACTGGTTGCCGGTGCCCAGGCTCGCTGCCGCCGGCTGCGGCGCGCCCTCGTAGTAGGCCACCGCCCGCGGCCGGTCGATCGGATCGCCCAGATCCTCGGACGCGATCGCCGTCGTCTCGCCCGCGTCCAGATAGTCGCCGTCACCGTTGAGGTCGGTCAACGAGATCACGCTGCTGTCGGCCGTCAGGCTGATGTTGCCGTCTTCGTCGGCCGCGACCGAGAAGCTGACGAACGGCTCGGGGATGGCGGTGACGGTGGACGCGTTCCACAGCTCCACCGCCTCGGCCGCGTCGTCGATGCTGCCCGACCCGTCCAGATCCGTGAGGCTGTAGAGCGAGATCGGCCCCGGCCCCGCGATGGTGGTCAGCACCAGCAGCGAGCCGTCCACCGAAACCGCGTTGCCAAAGTCGACCGGCGCACCGAAGCTCATGTCCTCGGAAATGAAGGTCGTCACCTCGTCGGGCGTGATGCCGCCCGAGCCGTCGACATCCTCGATCCGCAAGACGACGTTGGGATCGCCGCCAGCGCTGTCGTTCACGAAGGCCACGTCGCCGATAAACGCGATATCGAAGGCCGAGGAGTTGGGGATGACGCTCTGCAGGTCGAGCCACAGCGAGGCCTCGCCCGCATCCTCGGCATCGCCGTCGCCGTTGAGGTCGACCGTGCGATAGACCGCGTCGGCCGGTGCCGATCCGGTGCCCGCATTGACGATGTAGATCGCGCCGTCGCTGCCCTCGGCGATGCCGTTGGGCGTGGGCAGCGTCAGGCCCGAGGCATTGGCGGCGGAGAACCAGACCCGCGCTTCGCCCGCGTCCTGTGCGTCGCCGTCGTTGTTGGCATCGACCAGGCGATAGACCGTGTCGCTGCTGCCGTCGGCCGCGTATACGGCCTTGTCCGACGCCTGGGTGACGTTGAACAGGTTGGCGGTCGGGCTGGGCAGACCGGAGGCATTCGTCTCGTCGAAGAAAACGGTGATCTCGCCGGGACTTGCCGACGTGCCGTCGCCATCCAGATCGCGCAGCAGCAACAGCTGATCCGTGCGCTGATCACCCAGAAGAACACCGAAGACGGTCTGCTCGCGTACGCGGCCCATGCTGTTCGCTCCCAAGCTGGTTAGGGGCTGGCGGCCGCTGGCGTCTGTGTGGCGGTTCCCGTACCCGACCAACCGGGCCGTGTAAATCGCAGGCGTGCGACAACTGCTGCGCGCGGACGCGGGGCGCCGGTCACGGGGCGCCGGTCGCGGGGCGCCGTTCGCGGGGCGCCGGTCACTGGGCGCCGATCACTGGGCGCAGGTCACTGGGCGCAGGTCACTGGGCGCAGGTCACTGGGGCGCAGGTCATGGGGCACAGGTCACTGGGCGCAGGTCACTCGGCGCAGGTCACTGGGCGCAGGTCACTGGGGCGCAGGTCTTACGGCCAGTCCGGCGGCTAAACCAATGATGTTTATCACATTGGCGTAAGAAATGTT
>JBCCMW010000296.1:0-5241 GCA_039026175.1 Pseudomonadota bacterium | reverse complement strand
CCGCTGGGGCCGCTGGGGCCGCCGCTGGGGCCGCCGCTGGGCACGCCGCTGGGGCTGCCGCCGGGCGCGCCGCTGGGGCCGCCGCGGCCAGCGATGCCTGGCTGGCCGTACCGGGTGCCGATGCCGTCGCCGAGGGGCGCGCCCTGATCGTCGCCATGCCCGACGGCCGGCGGGCCGCGGTGTTCCGCCAGGAGGGGACGCTTGCCGCCCTGTCGAACGCCTGCGCACACCAGAACGGGCCGCTGGGCGAGGGGCGGATCCTGGACGGCTGCGTGACCTGTCCCTGGCACGGGTTCCAGTATCGGCTGGTCGACGGCCGCTCGCCGCCCCCGTTCACCGAGCGTGTGCCGACGTACAACCTCCGCCGCAGCGCCGAGGGCACCGTCGAGATCCGGGTCCGGGCCAACCCGCCCGGGACCGCCACCCAACCGATCGCGGCCCTACCCCCCGACGCCGGCAGCGGCCCCGCTGGCATGGTCCAAGGGGCGCCGGCATGACCGACCCCGCGACACCGCCCCCCGGGCCCGAGGGTCGGGACGCGCCGTTCTTTATCGGCTTTCTGCCGGTACCGCCGGCGCTGCGCGGTTTTCTGGCGCTCGCGGGCGTCGTCGCGTTGCTCGCCGCGGGGGCGCTCGGCTACCTGGTCGCCGCCACGCAGGACGATCCGGGCACGGGCGGCTTTGCCGGCCGCCAACAGGTGACCGGCGTGCTGATCCCCGGCGCCTATCCGCTGTTGCAGGTCACCGAGGGGACCGAGGCGCTGCCCGCGGGGCGCACCGTCATGCTCGCGGGCATCGGCAAGTTCGGCGTGCAGAACCGGGTCAACGATCTGGGCGGCCAGCTGGTCAGGGCTGACGGCATCATGGTCCAACGCGGCGATCTGCAGGTGCTGCAGCTGCGCGGCGCGCGCGATGCGATCGCCGCCGTGCCCCACGCCACCCCGCCCGATGCCACCCCGTCCCTCGCCGCCGCGCCGCCGGCCCCCGCAGCGACCCGGCGACTGGGCCGCTGGCGGCTGACCGGCGAGCTCTGCGACGGCAAGTGCTATGCCGGCGCCATGCGCCCCGGCCGCGGCATCAGCCACCGCGCCTGCGCCAACCTCTGCATCATCGGCGGCGTGCCTATGGTCTTTGTCGCGACCGGCGAGGTGCAGGGGCACGCGTTCTTCCTGGTCACCGGGCCGGCGGGCGAGGCCGTGGACCGCGCGCTGCTGGACGCCGTGGCCGAGCTGATCGAGATCGAGGGCGAGATCGAGATCGTCGCCGGCATGCCCGTCTTGCGCGCCGACCCCGCCAGCATCGCTCGGCCATGAGCGGCGAGGCCCCCCAAGCGGCTCCCGAAACGGCCGATCACGCCCGCGCTTCCGCGCCGCCCACCCGCTGGGTCGCCATCCTGGCGGGCGGCGCGCTGGCCCTCCTCGCCGTCTATGCGGCTTACGAAACCGCGGATGCGCTGCGCACCGGCGTGCGCGACCTGCGGCGGGCCGGCTGGCGCGAGGCGGCGGCGGTGCTGAACGCGCTGCGCTGGCCGGTCGCGGGCGTGGTCGCGATCCTGGGCCTCAGCCTGATCCGGCCGCTGGTCGACGGTATCCTGGCCGCGCTCTACGCCCGGCGCCGCTGAACGCACCCCGCCGCGGAACGCACCCCGACGCCCTCAGCGCTGGTCCAGGAACCGGCGGAATGCGGCCAGGGTCGCGCGGCTGACGTGGTGTTCGATGCCCTCGGCATCGGCCTCTGCCGTCTCGCGGGTGACACCCAGCGCCACCAGGAAATCCGAGACCAGCTGGTGGCGCTCGCGGCAGCGCTCGGCCAACGCGCGGCCCTCGTCGGTGAGAAAGATCGAGCGATAGGGCCGGCTCACCACCAGCCCGTCGCGCTCGAGCCGTTTGACCGTGTTGTTCACCGTCGCGGCCGTCACACCGAAACGCTCGGCCAAGGCGACGGCGCGCGCCTCACCCTCGTGGTCGATCAGATCGGCGATCAGCTCGACGTAATCCTCGGCAATCTCGCGCGCGTGTGCCCCGCGGACGCGGTCGAACCCTTTCTTCTGGTCCTCCGCCGTCGGCATCTCGCGCGGATCGTTCATGCAGCCCTCCCGTCTCGGTGCCATCTGATACCGGCAGGGCAGTGGGTGTGGCAAATGCGCCCTGCCACCTGTCCCGATGCGGGGGCGGGCGAAGATCCCACGGTGCGGTAGGGCTACCTTTCCGTGGCGACCCTTGCAAATGTAGCCTTGACTAATCTTTGCAGTCGGCCAACCTCACCCTCGAAGAGTCGGCGGTCTGCCCGCCGACCAGCCGAAGCTGAACCAACGCAGGGATCTGCACACCGCCATGCGACACACCCGATCCAACGCCGGCGCCTTGCCCGGGCGCAGAACCGGGCCCACCCGTCCTCGGCCGTCGCGACGCACCGTGCTGGGCGGGCTGACCGCCGGCGCGGCCGGCCTCGCGCTTGGCCTGCCCAGGCGCGCCTCGGCCGCTGCGCCGCTGAATGTGGTCGCCACCACGGCGATGATCGCCGACGCCGCGCGCGCCATCGGGGGCGAGTTGGTGGACGTGACCACGCTGATGGGCCCCGGCGTCGACCCCCACGCCTATCGCCAGACGCGCAGCGACGTGGCCGCCATGGCGAGCGCCGATCTGGTGCTGTGGAACGGGCTCTACCTGGAAGCGCAGCTCGAGGATTTCCTCGCCAGCCTGTCCGAGCGGGTGCCCGTCGTCGCGGTGGCCGAGGCGCTGCCCGTCGACCAGCGGATCGGCCACGACGACTATGCCGACCGCTTCGACCCGCATCTCTGGATCGTGCCCGAGCTCTGGGCCACGGCCGTGGGCGCGGTGCGCGAGGCGCTGACCCGCGGCTTTGACGGCAGCTTCCCCACGATGGCCGAGGTACTGGGCGAGGCGCATTTCGCCTATGGCCAAGAGATCGAGGCCATGGGCGCCTATGCCGCCCAGGTGCTGGCCACCGTGCCCGAGGAAGCGCGCGTGCTGATCACCGCCCACGACGCCTTCAACTATTTCGGCCGCGCCTACGGTTACGAGGTCGTCGGCATCCAGGGCATCTCGACCGAGAGCGAGGCGGGCCTGAAGCGCATCGACGACCTGGTCGCCATGCTGGTCGAGCGGGGCGTCGGCGCCGTCTTTGCCGAGAGTTCGGTCAGCGAGCGCAACGTGCAGGCGCTGATCGAGGGTGCCGCCGCACAGGGCCACGAGGTTCGTCTCGGCGGTGCGCTGTTCTCCGACGCGATGGGCGAGCCCGGCAGCTACGAGGGCACCTACATCGGCATGATCGACCACAACGCCACCACGATTGCCCGCGCGCTGGGCGGCGAGGCGCCGGCCCGCGGCATGCATGGCCGCCTGGGCGGCGAGGGCTGAGCATGGGCGTCGCGACCCTGCGCACCGCCCCGGCCGCGGCGGCCGCCGGCCCGGCGCTGATCAGCCGGGACGGCCGGCGCGTGCCCGGCGCCGCCGCCGACCCGGAGCTGCCGCTACAGGTGCGCGGGCTGACCGTGGCCTATGACGGCCAGGCCGCCGTGTTCTCGGCCGACGCGACGGTGCCCGCGGGCAGCATGACCGCCATCGTCGGGCCCAACGGCGCGGGCAAGTCCACCTTGCTGAAGGGCGCGCTGGGCATCGTCCCCACCGTGGCGGGCGAGGCGCTGTTCTTCGGCCGGCCCTTCCGCCGCGCGTTGGACCGCGTCGCCTATGTGCCCCAGCGCGCAAGCGTGGATTGGAGCTTCCCCGCCCGGGTGCACGACGTGGTCACGATGGGGCTGTATCGCCGCAAAGGGCTGCTCCGCCCCTTCACGCGCCGTGACCGCGCGGCCGCGATGGCGTGCCTGGAACGGGTGGGCATGACCGATTTCGCCGACCGCCAGATCGGGCAGCTTTCGGGCGGGCAGCAGCAGCGCGTGTTCCTGGCCCGTGCGCTGGCCGAGGATGCGGACCTGTACCTGCTGGACGAACCGTTCGCCGGCGTCGACGCGGCCACCGAGCGGGCCATCGTTGCCGTGCTCCATGCCCTGCGCGACCAGGGGCGCACGGTCGTGGCCGTGCACCACGATCTCTCGACCGTCGCCGACTATTTCGACCGTGTGCTGGTGCTGAACCGCCGGCCCATCGCCGAGGGGCCGGTCGACGCAGCCTTCACCGAGGAGGCGCTGCAGCAGGCCTACGGCGGCCGGCTCGCACCCTCGCAGCTGGCAGCGCTGGGCGCGGCGGACGGCTGAGGTGGAGGGGCTGTCGCGCTTTGCGGCCGCCCTTGCGTTTCAGGGCGGCTACAACGTCACGCTGGTCACCATCGGTGCGGCGCTGTTGGGCGCTGCGGCCGGAGCGGCGGGCACGTTCCTGTTCCTGCGCAAACGCGCGCTGGTGTCCGACGCACTCAGCCACGCGACCCTGCCTGGCGTGGCGCTGGCCTTCATCGCCATGGCCGCGGCGGGCGGCAGCGGGCGCTGGCTGCCGGGCCTGATCGCGGGCGCCGCCGTCACCGCGCTGGCCGGGCTGATGATTGTCGAGTGGCTGACCCGCCGCACGCGGTTGTCCGAGGACGCGGCCATCGGCGCCGTGCTGTCGGTCTTTTTCGGCGCGGGCGTCGTGCTGCTGACGGTGATCCAGACGCTGGGGATCGGCCAGCCCGCGGGGCTGGAGGGGTTCCTGCTGGGCGCCACCGCCGGCATGCTGGCGTCCGAGGCGATCATGATCGCCGCCGCCGGGGCGCTGGCCGCGGCGCTGGTCTGGGCGCTCCGCCGGCCGATGACGCTGGTCGCCTTCGATGCCGAGTATGCGGCGGCCAGCGGTGTGCCCGTCCGCGCCGTGGACTTCGCCATCATGGGCCTGGTGCTGATCGTCACCGTCGTGGGGCTCAAGGTCGTGGGCTTGGTGTTGATCATCGCGCTGTTGATCATCCCGCCGGCCGCGGCGCGCTTCTGGTCCGATCGGATCGACCGCATCGTGCTGATCGCCGCCCTGATCGGCGGGCTCGCGGCGTGGCTGGGTGCCGCGGCCTCGGCCTCGGCCGATGCGCTGCCGACGGGGCCGATGATCGTGCTGGCGGCCTTTGCGCTGTTCCTGGTCTCGATGCTGTGCGCGCCGCTGCGGGGCGCGCTGGCGGCGGGGCTGCGGCGCTGGCGCTTCCAGCTCGCGGTGCACCGGCGCCAGGGATTGCTGGCGCTGGCGCGGGGCGAGGCGATCTACGACCGCACGACCCTGACCGTGCTGCGCCGCGCGGGCTTTAT
>JBCCMW010000295.1:0-5373 GCA_039026175.1 Pseudomonadota bacterium | reverse complement strand
CGATCTCCAACGCGCCGGGGACCTCGACGAGGTCGACGCCGGCGTGCACCCCGGCCAGCACGCCGGTCGCGCCGGCGACCAGGTCGGCGGCGATGGCACGGTAGTAGGGCGCGCACACGACCAGCACCCGTGGCTGCGGGGACAGGTCGGGCAGGGGCAGGCTTCCGGCGTCGCTACGCTCGGCCATGTCGTTCTCCGTTACTTGACCGCGGCGCCGTGCGGCAGCGGCTATGGTCGGGCGGCACTCCCCCGACGGCTAGGTCTCGGGCGCCAGGTCCCGAGCGCCAGCTCTCGGGCGCCAGGTCCCGGGTGCCAGGCCCCGAGCGCTGGGTCCCGGGCGCCTGGTCTGGGGCGCCAGGTCCCGAGCGCCAAGCCTCGGGCGCCTTGTCTGGGGCGCCAGGTTTCGGGCGCCAGGTCCCGGGCGCCAGGTTTTGGGCGCCGGGTTCGAGCGCCAGGCCCCCAGCGCGAGGTGTCGCGCGTTGGGTCCCGGGCGGCACGTCCCGAGCGCTGGGTCCCGGGCGCCGGGACCCGGGCGGCACGTCCAGGCCCGCTCGCCGTGGGCGGCCCGTCCCAGGGTCGGCCGGGACGGTATGGCGGGTGCCCGTGCCGCCGGTCGTGGGCGCCCGCAGCCGCCGCTACCGGCGCCGAACCCCGGGCTCGGCGCGACACCCGGCACGACACCCGGCACGACCCCCGGCGGGGCGGGGAGGCTGGCCTCGGGTGTCCCAAGCCGTAGCGGGCCGGGGCATCGCCCGGTGTCGCATGGATCGATGCACGCCGCCCGCGGCCTGGCGGGGCGGCTGCATCGGCGGTTCAGGGACCCTCCGTCGGCAGCGCGCGGGTGTCCGAGATCGTGATGTCGTATCCGTCCAGCCCCACCACGCGCGGCTGCGGCGAATTGGTCAGCATGACCATGTCGCGCACGCCGAGCGCCTGCAGGATCTGGGCGCCGACGCCGTAGTGGCGCAGCTCCTTGGGGCTGGTGCCGCGCGGGCGCAGCCGGTCCGAGATCGCCGTGGGCGAGGTGTCGCGGATCATCACCACCGCGCCGCGCCCCTCGGCCGCGATGGCGCGCATGGCGGCGGGCACCTGGCCCGCCCGCTCGGGCGAGAGGGCGAGGATGTCCTCCAGCGGGTCCAGCACGTGCATGCGCACCAGCACCGGGGCGCTGCTGTCGACGTCGCCCTTGACCAGGGCGAAGTGCTCGTTGCCGTCGGGCGTGTCGCGGAACACGCGCAGGTGCCAGTCGCCGCCGTAGGCCGAGGTGATCGTGGCCGCGTCGACCTGGGCGACCAGGTTGTCGTGGCGCCGGCGGTAGGCGATCAGGTCCGAGATCGTGCCGACCTTGAGCCCGTGGCGCTGGGCGAAGGCGATCAGGTCCGGCAGCCGCGCCATGGTGCCGTCGTCGTTCATGATCTCGCAGATCACCCCCGCCGGGGCGCGCCCGGCGAGGCGGGCGACGTCGACCGCGGCCTCGGTATGGCCGGCGCGGACCAGCACGCCGCCGTCGCGGGCGCGGAGGGGGAAGACGTGACCCGGCGTGGCGATGTCGGCGGGTTTGCTGGCGGGGTCGATGGCCACCGCGATGGTGTGGGCGCGGTCGTGGGCCGAAATGCCGGTGGTCACGCCCTCGCGCGCCTCGATCGACACGGTAAAGGCCGTCTCGTGGCGCGACTGGTTGGAGGCGGCCATCAGCGGCAGACCAAGACGGTCGATCGCGTCGCCGGTCATCGCCAGGCAGATCAGGCCGCGCCCGTGGATGGCCATGAAATTCACCGCGGCCGCGTCGGCCGCGTCGGCCGGGATCACCAGATCGCCCTCGTTCTCGCGATCCTCGTGATCGACGAGCACGACCATCCGGCCGGCGCGGGCGGCCTCGATGATCTCGGCCGCCGGCGTGATGGCGTCGCTGAAGTCCGTCCGCTCGCCCATGGGCCCTCCGTCTCGCGAGGCGCGACATAGACCGCGTGGCCCGCGATGGCCAGACCGGGCGCAGGGGGCTGTGGCACGGCGGCGCAGGGCCCTCGGATCGCCATGAAGTTCAGTTGTGACAGAAACAGCGAGATGTCTCGGCTGACGATCAGGGCTGTGCCTGGGAGTGCGGGAAGACAGGCCCGAGACGGGACGCAACTTGGTTCGGTTATGAGGGCTGTGACTGGGCGCCGCGACTGGGGGCCGCGATTGGGGGAGCGACCGGGGTCCGCGACTGGGGGTCGCCACTGGGGGGCGCGACGCACGGCATCACCGACGGCGCAGGTGCCGCACCGGGGTGGCGGAGCGCGGTTCGCCAACCGGCGCTTGCGCATGCTCGACCGGGCAGCGCCCGGTCCGAGGGCCCTTCGGGCGGTTGGGTTCCGGGCCCTTCGGGCGCTGAGGCCCTTGCCGTGGCTGGCGGTGCGGATGGGCACCTACGAAACCGGGCCAGGCGCGACGCCGCGCTGCGCTGCCCGACGGCCCAAGCGCAGGCCCGACGGCCGCCGGCCGGCTTTGCCCCTGTCCCGGCGGGGTGTGTGCGCCGAACGCGCCGATACGGACTGGCGGCGCCGCGTTTGCACGGCCGCCTGTCGCATCGCGGCCCAGGTTGGCCGGCACGGGGTGCAGGCGGGCCTGGCTGCGGGGATCGACGCCGCCTCGGCCGCCGATGCCGTGCCCATCGCTGCGCGCCCATCTCTGCGGGCCCATCGCTGCGCGCCAATTGCTCCGAGCCCGGCGGGGCGCGTCCATCGATGCGTGCCTGGCGTTGGGAGCCCGGCGTTGCGTGCCCGGGGCTGCGCGCCCAGCGTTGCGCGCCCAGCGTTGCGCGCCCAGCGTTGCGCGCCCAGTGCCGCGCACCCGGCGTTGCGCCGCGCGTCGCCGTTCAGCCCACCGCGTTCAGTCGCGCGACATAGCGCGCCAGGAGATCCACCTCGAGGTTGACCTCGGTGCCCACGCCGGCGTCGGCCAGGTTGGTCACCGTCCAGGTATGGGGAATGATGTTCAGCCCGATGGCGGCATCCTGGGCGCGATCCTCGACCGAGTTGACCGTCAGCGAGATGCCGTCCAGCGCCACCGAGCCCTTGGCCGCGACGTAGCGCGCCAGCCCCTGGGGTACGGCCACCGTGACGCGATGGCTGTCGCCCTCGGGCACGATCGCCTCGATCCGCCCCACACCGTCGACATGGCCCGCCACGATGTGGCCGCCGAGCTCGTCGCCGACCCGCAGCGAGGGCTCGAGGTTCACCTTGGTGCCGAGGCCCCAATGGCGGAGCGTGGTGACCGACCGCGTCTCGCCCGAGGCGTCGACCGCGAAGTACGCGCGCCCGCCGCGCAGGCCCGTGGCCACCGCCGTCAGGCAGACGCCGTTGCAGCAGATCGAGGCGCCGATCTCGATGCTCTCGGCCGGCCGGACGCAGGCGATCTCGATGCGCGTATCGCCGCGGGGCTCGATGGCGATCACCTCGCCGACTTCTCGCACGATGCCGGTGAACATGGGCTCCCCCCGCGGTGCTGCTCGGTGCGGGCGAGGTAGCGGGCGGCGGCCGGCTCGGCAAGCGGCCCCGACAGCACGGCCCCGGGAACACGGCCCCGGGAACACGGCTCCGGTAGCACGACCCCGGGAACACGACCCTGGCAGCCTGGCCCGGGCAGCACGGCCCGGGCAGCGCGGGCCCTGCGGGTGTCGCGCGGGCGGGCCCGGCAGGCGGCGCGGTGGCGCAGGGGCAGATCGCCGGAGCAGATCGCCGGGGCAGGTCGCCGGGGCGGCTCGTGGGGGCAGGGCGCCGGGGCGGCTCGTGGGGGCAGGTCGCCGGGGCGGCTCGTGGGGGCAGGGCGCGGGCGGATAGATGCCGGCCCCTTAGCCCTTTCTCAAGCATGTTCGCGGAATAGTCCCGGCGAGACCTGCCGAGGCCAACGGCGCCCTGCGCCCGGTCCGGCGGTCAGGCTCGACACCGAAGCCCAGCATCAGAAGGATGTGCCGGATGACCCATGCCACCCGCCTCGCGCGGATCGGCGCCGTTCTCGCCCTCGCCTCGCTGCTCGGCGCCTGCGCGCTGCCGCGGTCCGGTCCCGACGTGGCCGAGATCACGGCGCCCAGCGCCGATCTGCCCTTTGCCGTGGTGCCGGTGAACGCCGCGGTCGCCGCCGCCACCCGCCAGGAGCCCGCGCTCGGCTTCGCCGCCGAGCTGCAGGCCGCCGCCCCCGCCAACGTGGACCGTATCGCCCGCGGCGATGTCCTGACCATCACGGTTTGGGAAAACAGCGACACCGGTCTGCTCAACGCCGCCGGGATCGGGCCCACCAGCATGCCCGACGTGCGGGTCGACAGCGCCGGCTTCATCGCCGTGCCCTACGTCGGCCGGGTACGCGCTGCGGGCCGCGGCATCGAGGCGTTGCGCGCCGACATCGCGCGCCTGCTGGCCGAGCGGACGCTGAACCCGCAGGTCGATGTCTTTCCCCACGTGTCCGAGGCGCGGCAGGTCTCGGTGCAGGGCGTCGTGGGCGCGCCGGGGCTGCACGTGATTCGCCGCGCCAGCCGCCACCTGCTGCCGATGCTGGCTCAGGCGGGCGGCGTGACCGCGGATCCCGAGGTGGTGCGCATCCGCCTGCGCCGCGGTGCCAGCACAGGGGCCGTGTGGCTGCAGGACCTCTATGACCGGCCCGAGATGAACGTGGCACTCCGCGACGGCGATGCGCTGATCGCCGAGCGGGACCGCAGGCAGTTCACCGCCCTAGGCGCCGTCGGTCAGACCGCGTCGATCCCGTTTCCGGTGCGCGAGCTCTCGGTGGCGCGGGCGCTCGGCCATGTCGGCGGGCTGCGCGACGATACGGCCGACCCGACCGGCGTGTTCGTCTTCCGCCGCGAGAGCCTGGCCGTGGCCACCCGGCTGGGCGTGGCGGGTCTGGGCGCCCAGGTGCCGCGCGTCGCCTATGTGTTGGACCTGACCAAACCCGCGGGCCTGTTCCTGGCCAGCGAGTTCGTGATGCGCGATGGCGACGTGCTGTACGTGACGACCGCGCCGTTCACGCAATTTCGCAAGGTGCTGCAGTCGATCGCGCCGATCGTGGGTCTGGCCGGCGCCGGCCGCTCGCTGAGCGGGCTCTAGGACAGGATGCCGGGGTTCAGCCTGTCACGGCCCCGGCCGCGCTGCCGGGTGGCGCTGCGCCGCCCGGCAGGGGCGGGCCACCGCCCGTCGCCCGCGCCCGCTCGCCCGGCGGCACCCGCACCGGCACCCGCACCGGGCCCCGCACTGGGCTCCGCACTCGGTTCTGCACCGGGCCCCGCACTCTGCCCCGCACTGGGCCCCGCACTCGGCCCCGCACTGGGCCATGCACCGGGCACCGCACTCGGCCACGCCCTGAGCACCGCACCGGGCCCCTCACCGGGCCGCGCACTCG
>JBCCMW010000294.1:0-5379 GCA_039026175.1 Pseudomonadota bacterium | reverse complement strand
CCATATCTAAACCTGATAAGTTCAGTTCCGTGAAGTCGCTGCTGGCTAAATTGAGCGAGCCGCCCTGGTTTAGGAGGGTGATCAGTTCTTTGCGAGTCCAGTCGCTCATGCTACGCTTGTGGGGGTGGTGTTGGGCGCGCTCGGGGCGCCCGACACTGCGGTGGCCCAGCAGGCGCGACCGCTGTTCAGCGCCGAACGGGCGCCGAGCGCGGGGCCGCCGATCCCGATCGGCGCCCATGCCAACGGCTGTCTCGCCGGTGGCATCGCGCTGGCCGAGAGCGGGCCCGGATGGCAGGCCGTGCGCCTCAGCCGCAACCGCAACTGGGGCCATCCTGCGACGATCGCGTTTCTCGAGCGGCTGGGCGCTTCGGCGCTCGGCATCGGCTGGCCCGGCATCCTGATCGGCGATATCAGCCAGCCCCGCGGCGGGCCCGTTTCGGGCCACAGCTCGCACCAGATCGGCCTGGACGCGGACGTGTGGCTGCGCCGCCCCGCGCGCCGCCCGCTGAGCCTGGCCGAGCGCGAGCAGTTGGGCAGCACCAATGTTGTGGCCGGCAACGGGCGCCGCGTGACGGCGGCCTGGACGGCCGAGCACCACGCGCTGGTCAAGGCCGCGGCGTCCGACAGCGCAGTGGCCCGCATCTTCGTCAATCCCGCCATCAAGCTGGCGCTGTGCGAGCGCGAGCCCGCGGGCGACCGAGCGTGGCTGCGCAAGATCCGCAGCTGGAGCGGTCACAACAGCCACATGCACATCCGCCTGTCCTGTCCTGCCGGCGCCACCGCCTGCGTCGACCAGTCGCCGCCGCCGCCCGGCGACGGCTGCGGCGCCGAGCTCATGTCCTGGTTCGAGCCGCCCGACCCCAACGCCGCGCCGCCGCGGCGCACCGGCCCGCCGCGCGGGCGCAACATCGCGCTGGCCGACATGCCCTCGCGCTGCGTGGCCCTGGTGCGCTGACCCAGCGCCGCGCCCCGGCACCCCGACACCCCGGCACCCCGACGCCCCGGCACCCCGGCGGCGGGGCGCGCACACGGCGCGGTTGTCTTGGCCCCCCGGACTGCGTAAACCGCGCTCGCCCCACGGGTGCCCGGCCCCGCCGCGCGCCCGGGGCGGGCCACGGCACGGAACAGGGCAGGGGACGGCGCGCATGGTTTCGGACGCGGACATCGCCACCATCGAGACCGCCTGGGAGGACCGCGCCGACGTGTCCGCCAGCACCGAGGGCCCGGTGCGCCAGGCAGTCGAGCGCGCCCTCGCCGCCCTGGACGCCGGCGCCGTGCGCGTCGCCGATCCGGGCGTGGGCGGCGACTGGATGGTCAACGAATGGGCCAAGAAGGCGGTGCTGCTATCCTTCCGGCTGAACGATATGGCTGCGATTTCGGGCGGGCCCGGCGGCAGCGACTGGTGGGACAAAGTCCCCTCCAAGTTCGAAGGTTGGGGCGACACCCAGTGGCGCGCTGCCGGCTTCCGCGCCGTGCCGGGCGCCATCGTCCGCCGCTCGGCCTATATCGCGCCGGGGGCCGTGCTGATGCCCAGCTTCGTGAACCTGGGCGCCTATGTCGGCCGCGGCACGATGGTCGACACCTGGGCCACCGTCGGGTCCTGCGCGCAGATCGGCAACGACGTGCACATCTCGGGCGGGGCCGGCATCGGCGGCGTGCTCGAACCGCTGCAGGCCGGCCCCGTGATCATCGAGGACGGCTGCTTCATCGGCGCGCGCTCCGAGGTGGCCGAGGGCGTGGTCGTCCGCCGCGGCGCAGTGCTGTCGATGGGCGTGTACCTCGGCGCCTCGACCAAGATCGTGGACCGCGCGACGGGCAAGGTCGTGGTGGGCGAGGTCCCCGCCTATGCTGTGGTCGTGCCGGGATCGATGCCGGGCAAGCCGCTGCCGGACGGCAGCCCCGGGCCCAGCCTCTATTGCGCGGTCATCGTCAAGCGCGTGGACGAGGGCACGCGGGCCAAGACCTCGATCAACGAGCTGTTGCGTGACTGACGCGGCCCCGCGGCCGGTCTTCATCCTGATGGTCGAGGTGGGCCGCACGCCGGGCGACGGCCTGCCCGAGGACGCGAGCGGCGCGGCGCTGGTCTGCTACTGCGCGGAACGCGACGAGAAGGCCGCCGTGGACGCCACCGTCGCTGTGCTGCGCGACGCAGGGCTCGCCCCGCTGGAGGTCGAAAGCTGGGGCACCCGCGATGCGCCCGAGGGCCCGGTCGACGTCGTCGAGGACGCAGCACTGTTCGACCGTGCGGCCGCCGAGAACGCGGTGATCGTGGCGCATCTCACCACCTTCGGACCCGACGAGGCGCCTCGGTGCCACCAGGAGGAGACGCCGTGAGCCGCATCGACCCCGTCGCCCTGACCGCCGATCTGGTGCGCTGTCCCTCGGTCACCCCGGCCGAGGCGGGGGCGCTGACGCTGCTGCACGAGCGGCTGGCCGCGGCGGGCTTTGGCTGCACCCGGGTGCCGCGGGGCGGGGTCGACAACCTCTATGCCCGGTTCGGCACCGGCGCGCCGATGCTGGCCTTTGCCGGGCACACCGACGTGGTACCGGTCGGCGATCCGGCCGACTGGTCGGCCGACCCGTTCGGCGCCGAGGTTCGCGATGGTCGGCTGATCGGCCGCGGCAGCGTCGACATGAAGTCCGGCGTTGCCGCGTTCGTTGCCGCCGCGATCGCCGCGACGGCGCGGCTGGACCCGGCCCGGGGCTCGGTCGCGCTGATCGTCACGGGCGACGAGGAGGGCGAGGCCGCCCACGGCACCTGCGCGCTGCTGGACTGGATGGCCGCCGCGGGCGAGCGGCCGGATTTCTGCATCGTGGGCGAGCCGACCTCGCGCCAGCGGCTGGGCGACACCGTCAAGATCGGGCGCCGCGGGTCGATGACCGGGCGGCTGACGGTGACCGGGACCCAGGGCCACACGGCCTATCCCGACCGGGCCGAGAACCCGCTGCCGGCGCTGGCGCGCATCATAGCCCGGCTGGCGGCGACCCCGCTGGACCAGGGGTCGGCCCATTTCGAGCCCACGACCCTGGCGCTGACCAGCATCGACGTGGGCAACCCGGCCAACAACGTGATCCCGCGCCAGGGCCGGGCGGTCTTCAACATCCGCTTCAACGACCTGCACACGTCCGGGAGCATCAAGGCATGGGCCGCCGGGATCGTGGCCCAGGAGCTGGGCTCGCCGACGCTGGAGACCGCGCTCACCTGGCAGGTGTCGGGCGAGAGCTTCCTCACCCAACCCTCGGGCCCGGTCGAGCACGTGGTCGCGGCGGTCGAGGCCGTGGCCGGCGTCACGCCCGAGCTTGGCACCGGCGGCGGCACCTCGGACGCGCGGTTCATCAAGCACGTCTGTCCGGTGGTCGAACTGGGCCTGGTCGGCCGCGGCATGCACGCCGTTGACGAGGCTGTGGCGGTCGATGAAATCGAAGGTCTGACAGCGATCTACGGCGCGATCATCGACCGGTACTTCGGCCTCTGACCCGCCGCGGGGCCACGAAAAAGCCCGGCAGCCACACGGCTGCCGGGCGTACATCGTGCAGTGTGTTGGCCGCTCAGGCGGCCTTGGCCACCAGCACCGTGTCGATCTTCTCGGCGGCGGCGCGTTCGTCCAGATCTTCGACCGCGGCCAGCTCGCGGGTCAGCCGCTCCAGCGCCGCCTCGTAAAGCTGACGCTCCGAGTAGGACTGCTCCGGCTGGTCGTCGGACCGATACAGGTCGCGCACCACCTCGGCGATCGAAATCAGATCGCCCGAATGGATCTTCTGCTCGTACTCCTGCGCACGGCGAGACCACATCGCGCGCTTTACCTTCGCGCGGCCACGCAGCGTTTCGAGCGCTTTGTCCACCAGATCGGGGCTGGACAGCGGACGCATGCCCACCGACGCCGCCTTGGCGGTCGGCACGCGTAGCGTCATCTTGTCCTTCTCGAACGAAATGACGAACAGCTCGAGCTTCATGCCGGCGACATCCTGCTCCTCGATCGAGACGATCCGCCCGACGCCGTGCGCCGGGTAAACGACGTAATCGTTTGCGCGGAATTCTCCCGAGGCGGACTTGTTCTTTTTAACCATATTTTCTCCGGTCCCTAACACGCTGACTGCCGACGGCAGAGCGCAAAAACCACACCACGTCAGAGTTGCGCCCTGAGTGATGGGGTTACACGCTCGAGTTACTGGGAGCGCCGTCGCCAGCGCGCCCGTCACTGTGACGACAATGTATAGCAGAATCCTAACTCGCCCACCAGCACCCCCGCTGCAACGGTGGTTGGCTGAGTAGAATTAACCACTGGCTTGAACAGGTTCCGTCCCGTTTCGCGCTCTTAACGCGAAGAGTTCGGGGCGGTCCGCAACCCGTTCGGCCCGGATTCGCGCGCTGCGTGCAGCCGCAGCGCTTCGACTCACTCGTCGCCTGGCCCGGCTTCCGGCGAGAAATGCGCCTCGTACTTGCCCTCGACCCCGTCGAACTCCTCGGCCTCGGGCAGCGCGTCTTTTTTCTCGGTGATGTTAGGCCAACTCTCGGCGTACTTGCGGTTGACGTCCAGCCACAGCGTGAGGCCGCCCTCGGTGTCGGGGCGGATCGCATCGGCAGGACACTCGGGCTCGCACACGCCGCAGTCGATGCACTCGTCCGGATGGATGACGAGCATGTTTTCGCCCTCGTAGAAACAGTCCACCGGGCACACCTCGACGCAGTCGGTGTACTTGCACTTAATGCAATTGTCGGTGACGACGTAAGTCATGGACGCTCCTGGAGCTCGGCCCGGGCGACGTATGCGTATCGTCGCCACTCCGTTGTGGAGTAGGGATCGGCAGGCCCCGCATCAAGGGTCGCGCCCCTTCAGCGCGGCGATTTCGCGCCGGGCCCTTTTGTCCGGTCGCTGCTCGGGCCGCGGGGTTGCGGGTTCGGGCGCGCTCTCAGCCTGGGTCGGATCGGCGTTCGCCGCCCCCGCGCCCGCCGCCGGAGGATCCAGATCGTCGAAAAGCGTCGCGGCCTCGGTCGCCGGACCCCGGCGGGTGCCGAGCAATAAGATGCGCACGGCGCGCACCTGCCGCCCCTGGACAAAGCTCAGCTCATCGCCGGGGGACACCTGCTGGGCGGGCTTGTGGCAGCGCCGGCCGTTCACCCGCAGGTTGCCCGAGACCGCGCAATCCGCGGCCAGAGCGCGGGTTCGGAAGAAGCGCGCGTACCACAGCCATTTGTCGACGCGCAAACGCGCCGGCGCATCCTCGGCCATGCCTACTTGTTCTTGAGCTGGGCGAGGATGGCAAAGGGGCTGTCGGGATCCGGCGCCTTGTCGCCGCGCCGGTCGCGCGGATGCTCGCCGCCCGGCTTGCCGCCGGGTTTGCCGCCGTGTTTGCCACCGTGTTTGCCGCCCGGCTTGG
>JBCCMW010000293.1:0-5422 GCA_039026175.1 Pseudomonadota bacterium | reverse complement strand
GGTAATGGCTACTTAGACGATTTTGACGATTCTTTTGTGGACGGTTTCGCGTTGGTAAACCTGTCCTTTGGGAAGACCTTCTTAAAACACTACGAAGTTCAGCTTGGAGCGAACAATCTATTTGATTATCTGCAGTTGAAAATGGATTTTCACCACGAAAATCAAAGATGCCGCGCTCGCGCTCGATGTCCATCGAGTCGAGCAGCTGCGCCTTCATCTCGCGCTCCGACACGGCGTCGGTAAACTGGATCAGCCGGTCGGCCAGCGTCGACTTGCCGTGGTCGATGTGGGCGACGATGGAGAAGTTGCGGATATGCGCCTGGGTGCTCATGAATGTGTTGTGGGGGCGCCGCGGGAGGGGGTCAAGCGAGCCAGCCGACGCTGCGGCCGGGTGGCGCAAGCGCCCGCGCAGGCGCCTGAAACCTGCGCCGGGGGGCCGGGGCCCGCCGCCGGTCCGGTCCGCGGCGCGACACAAGGTTCAGGCCCGCGCGAGGGCGCCGACCAACACAGCGCGAGGGCGCTCTCTGACACCGCGCGAGGGCGCTGCCAAAACCGCGCGACTGCCCGGTCGTGCCCGATGCGGCAGCGCTATCGAGCCTCGCGCGACAAGGTTTCGACCCAGGCGGCGGCGGCGGCCTCGATCTGGTTCAGCGTGGCCTCGTACACTGGGCGCGGCTCGCCATAGGGGTCCGGGACATCGCGTCCGTCGGGATCGAACAGCGCCAGCCGGGCGCGCGCACCGCTGGGCCGCTGCCGCTCCAGCGCCGCCAGGTTGCTGGCGTCCATGGCGAAGATCAGGTCGAAGTCGTCGAAGTCCGAGGCGCGGATCTGGCGCGCGCGCTGCCCGCCGTTGTCGTAGCCCCGGGCTGCGGCGACGGCGAGGCCGGTGGCGTTGGGCGGCTCGCCCACGTGCCAGGCACCGAGCCCCGCGCTGTCGACCTCGACCGCCAGTCCCATGGCCTCGGCCCGCTGGCGCAGCGATCCCTCGGCCATGGGCGAGCGGCAGATGTTTCCAAGACAGACCGCAAGCAGGCGGAGCGTCACGTCCCGACCCTTTGCGATGGTCCGGCAGCCGCTGCCGCGCCCGCGCCTGGCACGGTGGCAGCGGTCTCGGGCAGCCACTCGGCCAGCCACAGATCGGCGGCCGCCTCGATCAGCGCCAGCGCCGCGTCAAAGGCCGAGGCGCCATCGTAATAGGGATCGTGGATCTCGTGATCGGGATGGAACAGGCATCGCAGCGCGCGGCTGCCGGGCGGCGCGATCCGGTCCAGCGCGGCAAGGTTCGACAGATCCATCGCCAGCATCAGGTCAACGTTGTGAAAGTCGGTGATCTCGACGCGGCGGGCGCCGTGCCGAGGCTCGGGATAGCCGCGCCGGGCCAGCGCCTCGACGGCCATTGGGTCGGCCGGATCACCGGCGTGCCACGCCGCAGCACCCGCGCTGTTCACCCTGAACGTCGGCGCATGGGGCGCCAGCTTCGCGCGCAGCACTGCGGCGGCCATGGGCGAGCGGCACAAGTTGCCGCGGCATACACACAAAACCCTCATGGACACCCGCGCCTCTCGCACCGCGATGGTCGTCCCCCGTGCCACCGCACGGCCTCTGTGCTAGCAGAGCAGTGCGGGACCGCAACTGTACCCCAAAAAGTGTAACCAGTCGAACCATGCAACCCGGGCCAATCGTCATTCTCACGGGCGCGGGCATCTCCGCCGAGTCCGGCCTCGGCACTTTCCGTGATGCCGGAGGGATATGGTCAAAATACGACCTGGCCGACGTCGCGACGCCCCAGGGCTATGCGGCCGATCCCGGTCTGGTGCTCTCGTTCTACAACGCGCGCCGGGCCAACGCGGCGGCGGCCAGGCCCAACCCCGCGCATCGGGCGCTGGCGCGCCTGGCCGCCGGCTGGGCGCCCGGCGTGACGCTGATCACGCAAAACATCGACGCGCTGCACGAGACCGCGGGTCATCGCGACGTGTGGCACATGCACGGGCGGCTGGACCGAGCGCAGTGCGCGGCCTGCGGGCACACCTGGCCCTGGACCGGCGACATGACGCGCGCGGACGGCTGTCCCACGTGTGCCGCCGTCGGCCGCGTCCGCCCCGATGTCGTGTGGTTCGGCGAGGTTCCCTACCATCTGGACGAGATCGCCGCGGTGCTGGCGCGCGCGGCGATGTTCGTCGCCATCGGCACGTCCGGCACGGTGTACCCCGCGGCGGGCTTCGTGGCCGAGGCGGCGCGCCACGGCGCGCGAACGCTGGAGATCAACCTCGAGCCGTCCGAGGTCTCGCGCCTGTTCGACGACCGCATCCTGGGCACCGCGAGCGAAGCGGTGCCGCGTTGGGTCGACAGTCTGTTGGGGGTCGGCGGACCGCAGGGCCCGCACGGCTGAGGGCAGTGCGGATCAGCCGCTCCGCGCGTCCATCAGCAGCTTCTTGACCTGCTGGGCGCGGGGGCTCAGTTCGGCATCGCTCGCCTTGGCCAGGAACCCGTCCAGACCGCCCCGATGCTCGACCGTGCGCAGCGCCGAGGCCGCGACCTTGAAGCGGAAGCTGCGGCCCAGCGTTTCGGACTGCAGGGTCACCTGGTTCAGGTTCGGCAGAAACCGCCGCCGCGTCTTGATGTTCGAGTGGCTCACCCGGTTGCCGGTGAGCACGCCTTTACCCGTCAATTCGCAACGCCGTGCCATCAGCCTGATCCCGTAGCCCCGTTGTCCATCCCGCGCCATGCCGTGGGCCCTGCAGCGCCGCGGCGCCGGGTCGGATGGCGCCCGGCCGCCGCGGGCTCCGCCGCACGCCCTGGCGCGGGATGTCTGCTATGCGCCAGGGCCGGTTCCGTCAAGATCCTGCGCCCCATCGCAGGAGCGCGGCGCCCGCGGCGGATCAGGCCGCGCCGTCCAGCACCGCGCCGGGGGCAAGGCCGAAGAACGCCCGGGCAGGCTCGCTCGCATACAGGAACCCGTTGGCGTAGAGATCGTCCACGCTGTCCAGCCGGCGCGAGGACGGCTGGCACAGCGCCAGGCGATCCTCCTGCAGGTAGCGCGCCACGCGCAGACGCGGACCGTCGTTGGTGGCGCCCAAACGCTCGACCACCTCGCGCTCGCGCCCGATGAAATCACCCGTGAACTTGTAGTGGCGCAGGACCGCCGAATAGTCGGCCACGCGCAGGCCGGGCGACAGGTGCGGATGCCAGCCCAGCCGCGCGCCCGGCACGTCGCGGACCAGCGGATGCTTGCTCAGACAGCAGGTCTCGCCGAACACGGTCCGCCGGACTCCGCCGAACAGGATCTGCACGCCGGGGTCGCTGACGCTGTTGTGGGACAGCCAATACTCTATGTCGGGCTTCGGACCGGCATAGTCGTAGCGGTCGATGTTCTGCAGGTCGTAGTGCGTCGACCTGCCGGCCGCCGCGCGGAAATCCATGTCGCCGAGCTCCGCGAGCGGTCCCTTGGGAAACATGTCCAGCATCTGCGCCACGACGGCCGAGTGGCCCTGTGCATTGGCCCGGCGCACCACGTCGCTTAGCGACAGCCTGTCCGACTGCGGATAGTCGAACAGCTCGTCCGCATCCAGGATCAGCCGCCAGCCGCCGCGCGCAAAGCGCTTCAAAGACAGATAGCGCAGCCGCCGCTCGTACTGCTGATAGGGCAGGTCGCAGCGCGCCAGAATGGTGTTGGGCTGGGCAGCCACGATCTCGCGCGTCGCATCGTTCGAGGCATTGTCGATCACGATCCACTTGTCGACGCCCCGCGCGCGGTGCCATTCGAACAGGTAGGGCAGGTGATAGGCGCCGTCGTGCACCAGCACGAAACCGCAGACCTCGTCGTCGGCCAGCTCGAAATGCGCAGGCCCCGCCAGGTGCGTGAGCGCCGCGTGGAAGCGACGATCCTCGCGCCACTGCCGGGCGCGGTATTGCAGAGATGCAAGTAACTTCATCACACCCAACCTTCCCCTCGGTCGAGCTTTGCTCACCGGTGCTTAAGGCACAGTCAAGGAAGGAGGAAGGCGTTTGGCGCCACCGATGCGGCACGCCGGGTCCGACCATGGCCGCAGCGGCCGGCACCCGCCGTTCGCGGCAGCGTGACGGCAGCGCGTATCGCACCCCGCAGGCCGTCGTGCCCAGATCGGCGCCCGCGATCCCGGCATCCGACCGCGATTTCGGCCCTCGACCCGGACCGGCAGCATGGTCGTTGCCGCCCGCACCCCCGAGCCAACGAGGCAGACCAAGGCGCCGCGGATGTCGATCGCCACCCCACCGGGCATCGCGAGGCGCGTCCCGCCCAGCGCCTGGCAGGCGGCCCTCGTCGGTCCGCCGCCGCTCGGGTTCCGCCAACGCAGAAAGGGTCAGGCAGGGCCAACACCGGGCGCACCGCGCCAGGGGCGGCCAGCAGGGGCGGCTAGCAGGGGCGGTCAGTCCGAGAGGTCGAGAGACAGGCGCGCCAGCAGCGCCTCGGCCGCCGCGTCGGGCGGGATGCTGCCTTCGGCCACCGCGGTGCGCGCCGCGGCCAGTGCGGCGCCGAGTGCTGGCTCGGCGTCCAACCGCTCCAGCAGGCCCCGCTCCAGCGCCGCGCGAAACCAGGCGTTGGCTTGGTCGACACGGCGCTTGGTGCGCCACCCCTCGGCCGTGCGCCAGTCGGCCAGCGCGATCACGGCGTCCCAGACCGCATCGACGCCATCGCCGGTGGCGGCCGAGGCGGTCATCGCGCAGGGATAGCCCGGCGCATCGCCCGGCCGGCGGCGCATCAGGCCCAGCGCGCCCTGGTAATCGGCCCGCGTCGCCTCGGCCTGGCGCTTCAGCGCCCCGTCCGCTTTGTTCACGACGATGATGTCGGCGATCTCCATGATGCCGCGCTTGACGCCCTGCAGTTCGTCGCCCCCGCCGGGCGCCAGCAGCAGCACGAAGACGTCGGTCATCTCGGCGACCGCGGCCTCGGATTGGCCGACGCCGACCGTCTCGATCAGCACGGTGTCGTAGCCTGCGGCCTCGGCCAGGGTGATCGTCTCGCGCGTGCGCCTGGCCACACCGCCCAGCTCGCGCCCGGCGGGCGAGGGGCGGATGAACGCATTCGGGTCCCGTGCCAGCCGGTCCATGCGCGTCTTGTCGCCCAGGATCGACCCGCCGGTGCGGGCCGAAGACGGGTCCACCGCCAGCACCGCCACCCGGTGCCCGCGCGCGGTAAGCCGGCTGCCCAGCGTCTCGACGAACGAGGATTTGCCGACGCCCGGCGTACCCGAGAGCCCGATCCGCCGCGCGACGCCGTGCCCGGTACTGGGCGCGACCGCCGGCGCTGCGGGGCCGGAGCCGGAGCCGGGACCGAGGCCGGGGCCGGGGCCGGGGCCGGGGCCAGAGCCAGAGCCAGAGCCAGAACTGGGGCCGGGCGCCAGCGCCGCCAGCAACGCCCGCCCACCGTCCGGCGGCGCGGGCG
>JBCCMW010000292.1:0-5452 GCA_039026175.1 Pseudomonadota bacterium | reverse complement strand
CTGCTCTACCAACTGAGCTAATGGCCCGCTGTGCTTGGGAGCGTGGAGATAAAGAGGTGGGGGTGGGCGGTCAAGGCCGCCGATGGGGTGCTCAGCGTCGCGGGGGGCGCGCGAGCAACGCGCGCGGAGGGCGCAAGAGGCCTTTGACGGTGCTGGGGCGGAGGGGTGGGCAGCGCGCTTAGCGGCCCTTTTTGAGGTACACATAGAAGGCGCCGGCGCCACCGTGGCGGATGTGCGCCTCGTAGATGCCGAGGATACGGCGGCCGTGCGGGCCCTGGCGCATCCAGCGCGGCGCCGCGTCGCGCAGCACACCGCGGCCTTCGGGCATCCATGGCGCGTCGTCCGACACGCGGCGCCCGCCCTTGCCGGTGATCACCAGCAGCACGCGCAGGCCTTGGGCGACAGCCTGGCCCAGGAACCGGTCCAGCGCGCGGTGGGCGCGACCGGCGGTCATGCCGTGCAGGTCCAAACGGGCGTCGGGCTCGCGCTCGCCGCGGCGCAGCCGTTCGGCTGTGCGCCGGTCCAGACCCGCTTCGGGTCGACCCACAGGGCCCGGCAGCGGGTCGCCGTGGCCGATGCGCTCCCAGCCTTGGGGTATCCGGATGCGGGGCGGAGGACCGGGCGTGTGGCCGCCGGCGGCCGCCGTGCCGTTGCGCAGCGCTGTACGGCGCGTGTCGCCCACGATCGTGTCGGCCCCGTGCGCCGCCCCGTGCGCCGCCCCGTGCGCCGCCCCGTGGCGAACGGTCTGTCGCGCGGCCAAGGGCGGCGCCGGGCTGGGCGAAGGCGGAGGGGCGGGCAAAAAAGGTGGGACGCTGGGCGAAGGTCGAAGGGCGGGCGAAGGCGGAGGGGCGGACGGCGGCTGATCCTCGGCGCCCTGGGGCGGCGGGGGCGGGCCTGCGGCGGCGTCGCGGCGCCGGGCGGTGCGGGCCACGCTGTCCCATACCCGACGGTCGTCATCGGTCAAGCTCCGGCGCTTGCGCCGCGTCATGGGGCGCTGCGCGGCAGCAGACGATACAGGCGGCCCTCGGTGTTGATCCGTCGGGCACGGTGGCCCGCGGCGTCGCCGGTACCCACGAACCAGTCGACCCGCGCCGCGCCCTTGATGGCGGCGCCGGTGTCCATCGCCATCACGATGCGGCGTACCGCGGTGCCGTCCGGCTCGTCGAATGCCAGCCAGAACAGACCGCCATAGGCATGGTGCTCGGGGTCCACGGCGATGGCGGCGCCGGCGGGCAGCGGCAGACCCATGGCGCCGACGGGCCCATCCTCGGGCCGGAGCGCGCGGTTCTCGGCAAAGAAGATGTACGACGGGTTGCGCGCCATCATCGCCATCCCCCGCGCTCGGTCGGCCCGCAGCCAGCCGCGCATACCGCCCCCGCCGCGACCCAGCACGCCCTCCTCGCGCATGATCCTGCCGATCGAGACGTACGGGTGGCCGTTCGCGCCGCCGTACCCGAGACGCACGAGGCTGCCGTCGTCCAGCCGCAGGCGACCGGAGCCTTGGATCTGCAGGAAGTAAAGGTCGACGGGGTCGGCGAGCCAGTAGAGCGCCGGGGCCATCCCCTCGAGCGCGCCGTTCATGATCGCGGCACGGTCGGGCAGCGGGGCTGTCGCGCTCGGCTTGCCCAGAATGGGTACCGGAAAGGCGTCGGATCGGGCACGGCGCGCCTGCAGGACCGGCTCGTAGTAGGCGGTGACATGCGTGGGGTCGGGGGCCCCCACCGGCTGCACGGCGAACAGAGTGTCGAAGGCTGCGGTATCGGACGGGATCGCCGGCGCTTCCTCCAGATGGCCCAGCGCGGCGCGCGCCTGGGCGATGGCGCCGGCGTCCCAGCCCGGCAGCGTCGCGCTGGGGCGGTCGGCGGGGTTCGCAGCCGCCTCAGCCACCCGCCGGGGCCCCACCACGGCGGCCGCGGCCGTACCCAGTACAAGCGCGCGGCGTTGAACCAGCCGGGCGCGCGGTCGCCCGGCCCGCGGGGCCGACGGACGCTGCAAGGCTCACTCGCCCGTGGCGGTGAGCAGCCAAGTGGGGTTGGGGGCGCCCATCACGCGGCTGAATGTCCAGACATCCACCTGGCGGCGGATCTCGTTCGGATCGCCTTCGACGATGCGGTTTTCGCCGTCGCGCACGGCGGTGATCATCTCGCCGGTAAAGCGCAGCGTGATGTCAGCCTCGGACGTCTCATAGTCGAAGGCGGCGGCGGCGATGCGGAGATCTCGCACGCCCACAAAGCGCGCCTCGACGGTCAGACCCTCGTTCTCGCGATCGGCGATCACGCTCTCGAACGCGCGGAACACGTCGGGCGCCAGCAGATCGCGGAGCAGGCCGCGGTCGCCCTCCTCGTAGGCCATCAGGATCATCTCGTAGGCCGAGCGCGCGCCGCCCAGGAAACCCTCGAGGTCGAACCCAGGCTCGGCCTCGACAATCGCCTCCAGCGCCTCGCGCGCGGTCTCGGGGATCGCGTCGTCCTGCACGGCGGCATCGACTGCAGGCTCCAGTTCGGCCGGGGCGCTGGGGCTCTCGGTCTGGTTGGCGCCGGTCTTGTAGCTGTCACGCGGCGGTTCGTAGCCTGTGCGCGTGCCAATCACGCTCTTCAGCCGGTAGAGCACGAAGGCTGCGATCGCAAACAGGATCAGCAGTTCCAACAGCTGTATGGTCATCGCGTTCCGCTACCCTTGCCCGTATGCGCGCCGCCGGCCTCGCCGTGACGGGCGCCGCTGGCCTCCCCCTGTCACGCTTCCTATGTAAGCCCGCACGGGACACGAGTCTATGAACGCGGCGTCGGCCTGGCGCCGCAGGCCGATCCGCACGGGTCGAAACCCTGCGAGGTCAACCGTTTGTCCCTCGACCGCGTGGAGGGTCGCATGTTGAAGCTGCTGCTGGCGCTGGCCATCGTTCCCATCGTCGAGATCGCGCTGTTGATCGAAGTGGGCGATGCCATCGGCACGTGGCCGACGATCGCGCTGGTTGTGCTGACTGCCGTGGTGGGCGCGGCCCTGGTGCGTCACCAGGGGATCGCGACGCTGCAGACCCTGCGCCGACCCGAAGATCTGGCCCATGGCGCGATGATCGCCATAGCGGGCGCGGTGCTGCTGACGCCGGGTCTGGTGACCGATGCGATGGGCTTTCTGCTGCTGTTCCCAGCGGTGCGCGAGGCGATCATTGCGCGCTTGGCGGCACGCGTTTCGGTGCAGGGCATGCATGTCTCGGGCATGGGCATGGGACCCGGTGGCGGCCCTGGCAGCGGCCCCGGTGGCGGCCCCGGCGGATGGCCCGGCGCGGCGCCCATGGGCCATGCGGGCGGGCATCCCAGAGGGGATTCCAGAGGGGATCCCAGCGGGCACGCCAGTGGGCATCCCGGCGGGTGGAGCGGCGGCGGGGCGGTGATCGAGGGCGATTTCGAAGCGGTCGAACCAGAGCGACCGCCCCAGCGGCCCGGCAGCGGCGCGGCGCGCTGACCGACACGACGGGTGCGGCCGGCGTGACGTACCGGCCACCGGCGCCCGCGTGTGTCCGCAGGACATGCCGGCTGCACGGTGGCTCCGTTGTGATCGTCCCACGCATCTGCTAGGCGCCACACAAAGCGCCTTTTCGGGAGAGCACTGGGATGAGCGAGAACGACCTGCCCGCGGGCAACGGGAGCGCCGATCCGGCGGCCGGTGGGGCCGCGGCGGGCGCCGCGCCGGGCCAGGGCCCCGCGCCGGTGATCAAGATGCTGGCGCATTTCGTGCGCGATCTCAGCTTCGAGAACGTCGGCGTGCGCGAGGGCACCTCGGCCGAGGGACAGCCCGAGATCAACGTCGCCTTCAACCTGGAAGGCAACAAGTTCGACGAGAACCGCTTCCAATCGGTGATGAAGATCAACGCCACGGCGAAAAACGCCCATGGCACGCGGTTTATCGTCGAGCTGGAGTACTGCGGCATCTTCGAGCTGCAGAACGTGCCCGAGAACCTGATCACGCTGGTGCTGTTTACCGAGTGTCCGCGCCAGATCCTGCCGTTTGCGCGCCGGGTGGTGGCGGACGCGACGCGCGACGGCGGCTATCCGCCACTGCTGCTGGACAATGTCGACTTCATGGCGCTGTACCGCCAGCGCGTCGAGCAGATCAAGAAAGAGCAGGCCGCAGCCGCCGGCGGCGCCGGGATGCCCCAGAGCTGATCGTTCGCTAGCTGATCGTTCGCTAACCGAAAGAACGGCGATCAGGATTTGGCGTGCCACAGCGCGTGCTCGCCAATGTCGGCGATGAAGTCTGCATGGGCCTCGGCCTCTGCGGCGGTCAGCCGGGGCGGCAGCGGCGCGGGGCGGCGGCGGTGCGCGGCGGTGCTGGAGGGACGATCCTGCGCCGCGCCGCGCACGCCGGCGCGATTGCTGCCCCCGCCGAAGCCCAGGCCACGCTGACGGCCACCCATCAGTTCCAGATAGACATCCGCCAACAGCTCGCTGTCCAGCAGCGCGCCGTGCTTGGTGCGGCCGGTGTTGTCGACGCCGAACCGCTTGCACAGCGCATCCAGCGAGGCGTGGGCGCCCGGGAACTGCCGCCGCGCGATGTGGACCGTGTCCACCGCCCGCTCGATGGGCAGCGGCGCGCGACCCAGGCGCCGAAGCTCGGCATTGATCATCGCCATGTCGAAGGCGGCGTTGTGGATGACCAGCGGCGCGTCGCCCAGGAATGCCAAGAACCGGTCGACGATCTGGTGGAACTTGGGCTTGTCGCGCAGGAAAGCGTCGCCCAGCCCATGCACGCGGAACGCCTCGGGCGGCATCGAGCGTTCGGGATTGATGTAGAAATGAAAATCGTCACCGGTGCGCAGATGGTTCACCAGCTCGACGGCGCCGATCTCGACGATGCGATGGCCCTTGTCGGCGTCCAGACCCGTGGTTTCGGTGTCGAGCACGATCTCACGCATCGCGGGTCTCCGGCAGCAAGCGGGCGAGCAGGGTGTTGACGGCGGCGCGGGCCACAGGGACACCGGCACCGGTGTCGATCACGGTATCGGCGCGGCGGCGCTTCTCGGCATCGGGCAGTTGGCGCGCCAGGATATGCTCGAAATGCTGCGCCGTCATGCCGGGGCGCGAGAGGACGCGCTCGCGCTGTACCGTGGCGGGCGCCGAGACGACGACGACATGGTCGAAGGCGCCGTCAGCGCCCGTCTCGAACAACAGCGGGATGTCGAGCAGGACGGCCGGCACGTCGGCCGCGGCGATAAAGTCGACCCGGTCTTCGGCGACCAGCGGGTGCACGGCCGCCTCGACCCGCGCCAGCAGGCTGGGATCGGCGGCGATGGCGTCGCGCAGGGCAGCCCGGTCGACCCCGCCGTCGGCGTCCATCGCCCCGGGCGCGAGCATCGCGATGGCCAGGGCCCCGGCGCCGCCCGGCGCATAAAGCCGGTGGACAGCGGCATCGGCGTCCCATACCGGCACGCCAGCCTCGGCGAACAGGGCGGCGGTGG
>JBCCMW010000291.1:0-5452 GCA_039026175.1 Pseudomonadota bacterium | reverse complement strand
TGGCCACCGCGCGGTGACTGTCTTGGTGCGCGTATAGAACTTGAAGCTATCGGGGCCGTGCTGGTTGAGATCGCCGAACATGGATTTCTTCCAGCCGCCGAATGTGTGGTAGGCCAGCGGCACCGGAATCGGCACGTTCACCCCCACCATGCCGACGTTCACTCGGCTGGCGAAGTCGCGCGCGGTGTCGCCGTCGCGGGTGAAGATGGCGACGCCGTTGCCGTATTCGTGGTCCATCGCCAGGCCCAGCGCCTCTTCGTAGGTGCCGGCGCGCACGGTCGACAGCACGGGGCCGAAGATCTCGGTGCGGTAGATGTCCATCGCGGGCGTCACCCGGTCGAACAGGCAGCCGCCCATGAAATTGCCGCCCTCGTAGCCCTGCAGGCGGAAGGCGCGGCCGTCGACCACCAAGTCGGCGCCCTCCTCGACCCCACGGTCGACCAGGCCCTTGACCCGGGTCAGCGCCTCGCCGGTGACCAGCGGGCCGAAGTCGACGTCGGCGCCCGCGGTGTAGGGCCCGATCTTCAGGCTCTCGACCCGGGGGGCGAGCTTGGCGATGAGCTTGTCGGCCGTCTCCTCGCCCACCGGCACGGCCACCGAGATCGCCATGCAGCGCTCGCCCGCCGCGCCGTAGCCCGCGCCCACCAGCGCATCGGCCGCCTGGTCCAGGTCCGCGTCGGGCATGACGATCATGTGGTTCTTGGCGCCGCCGAAGCACTGCACGCGCTTACCCGCCGCCGTGCCGCGGCTATAGACGTACTGCGCGATCGGGGTCGAGCCGACGAAGCCCACCGCGCCGATGTCCGGGTCGTCCAGGATGGCGTCCACGGCCTCCCTGTCGCCGTTCACGACGTTGAGGCACCCCTCGGGCAGCCCGGCCTCCAGCATCAGTTCGGCCAGCATGATGGGGCAGGACGGGTCGCGCTCGCTGGGCTTGAGGATGAAGGCGTTGCCGCAGGCCAGCGCCGGACAGAACTTCCACATCGGGATCATGGCCGGGAAGTTGAACGGCGTGATCCCGGCGGCGATGCCGACCGGCTGGCGCAGCGAGTACATGTCGATGCCGGGGCCCGCGCCCTCGGTGAACTCGCCCTTCAGCAAATGCGGCGCGCCGATGCAAAACTCGGCGACCTCCAGCCCGCGGATCACGTCGCCCTGGGCGTCGGGCAGGGTCTTGCCGTGCTCGCGGCTGATGGCCTCGGCCAGCTTGTCCATGTCGCGGTGCAGTAGGCGGACGAACGCCATCATCACCCGGGCGCGCTTTTGCGGGTTCATCGCGGCCCAGGCGGGCTGGGCGGCCTTGGCGTTCTCGACCGCGGCGCGCACCTCGGCCACGCTGGCCAGCGGCACCTTGGCCTGTACCTCGCCCGTCGCCGGATTGTAGACGTCGCCGAAGCGGCCCGAAGTGCCGGCGACGCGCGCGCCGCCGATGAAGTGCGTCAGTTCCACGGCCATGGCCTCCTCCCCTATCTCGCTGGCCGGCAGGCGGCGTGCACCGCGCCCGGCACCGGTTGACCGCTGATGGCGGCTCGCCCCCGGCGCGGTCAAGGCCGCCGCGCGCCGTCGGCCACGCCGTTCCGCGCCATGGCGGCCCGGTCGGCAGCGGGTTCCGGTATCGCTTTGCCGAAAACGCCATCGCCGGGGCGAGGGCCGAGGACACCGGGCCGAGGCGCGAGCACAAGATCGTCGGCTGGCGCGTGACGACCGACTGTATCCTGCATGTCCGAGCCGGGCTCCGACCAAGCGGAATCGCGGCTCGTCGCCGCGATGCTCGGTTGCAGGGAACAGGCGGCACCGTCGGTGCGCTGCGCCGGCGTTCAGGGGGCTGCAAAGGGGAAGGGGTGGGCTGAGAGAAGCCCCGGGGGGGGCTTGATACCGAGCGTATGCGGGTGCCGGGCCGCATACCGCGACCGCCGTCGTGGATGGGACCAGGTCAGCGGCCCGCACGCCGGAGCCGCTGCAGCGCGACGGCGGCCAGTGCCGGCACGTCGGCACCCATGCCGAGCGCAGCGGCATCGGCGGCGTTACCGTCCAACCCGCGGCGATAGACGCCCTGGATGATCGCAGCCATGCGAAACGCATTATAGGCGATCAGCAGGTCCAGATCGGGCATGCCTTGGCGCCCGGTCGCGCCGGCATAGCGTGCGGCCAGCGCCTCGGCCGTTGGCAGGCCGAGCGCTTCGAGATCGGCATCGGCAAGGCCCCAGCGCAGCGCGCCCGGAAACGCCCAGGTCATCAGCAGATACCCAAGATCGGCCAGCGGGTGACCCAGCGTCGAGAGCTCCCAGTCGAGCACCGCGACCGGCGTCGCCGTACCCTCGGCGAACTTGAGATTGTCGAGCCGGAAGTCGCCGTGCACCAGGCAGGTCTCGTCGGGCAGCGCCGCCACCGCATCGGGGAGCCGCGCGATCAGGGTCTCCATCGCCGGGATCGGCTGGGTTTCGGACGCGCGATACTGTGTCGACCAGCGCGCGGTCTGGCGCGCAATGTAGCCGCCGGGCCGGCCATAGTCGGCCAGCCCCGCCGCCGCCACATCCACTCGGTGGATGGCGGCGAGCGTGTCGACCAGCGCCTCGGCCACGGCGCGGCGGAAGGCGGGCGTGCGGCCGGGCAGGCGGGTGTCGAAGTGCACCTCGCCCGCCACGAAGGCCATGACGTAGAACGGGGCGCCGATCACGTCCGCGTCATCGCAGCGGTGCACCATCCGCGGCACCGGCACCGCCGTGGATCCCAACGCCGCCATCACCCGGTACTCGCGCTCGATGGCGTGGGCGGAAGGCAGCAGCGGGCCGAACGGCTTGCGCCGCAGCACATAGTCGCCGCCGGACGCCGCCGTCAGCCGATAGGTGGGGTTCGACTGCCCGCCCGAGAACCGGCGCCACACCGCGGGCCCGGCGAAGCCCGGCACCTGGGCGGTAAGATAGGCCTCGGCCCGTGCGGTATCGATGTCGATCCCGCTTGCCCAAGCCGCGCTCACGCCCGGACCCGCCGCCGCGCAGCGCTGCCCCTGGAGCGGCGCCGGGCGCCGACCCGGGAGCGGACCTTAGAGCCGACCCTGGCGCCGACCCGGGAGCCTGCGGACGCTGGGCGCCCGGCAGCATACCGCAGCGCACCGCACGCCACGCGATTGCCACGCGCGTCATAGTTGCGAGACGGTTGCGCCGCAAAATACCCGCATTCGTTGCGCATAAACGCAACGTCAACCAGCCAATGGCATGGTTGGTATGCGGTGTCGATGTGTGGTGGCATTGGCACCGTGTTTTCTCCTCCCTGTCGACTTGGCCGCGCCTTCGGGCGCGGTTTTTTTTTGTGCCGGCGTCGCGGGGCGGGCGGGATGGCCGAAAACGCCGGGGAGCGCCCTGTGCGGACGGTCGGGCGGTGCCCAGCGCGCGGGTGCGACGCCCATCCTGCGGCCCGAACGGTATTCCCTGTTGACGGCGCGGTGCCGCGCGACAACAGTCGGGGCGCGAGACGGCATGGCCGGGTCGACAGGGAAGACGAAAACAACCGGCAGCGCAAACGCTGCGTCAGGGGCGCCATGGGCGCCCCTGTTCTCTTTGGCGCCCCTTTTCTGTTTACCGCCCCGGTTCTCTTTGCAGCCCAGCGCGTCGGCGCGTGCCGGGCCTGCCGCCGTCACCAACCCCCGCGTGAACCCCCGCGTGAACCCCCGCGTGCGCCCGCAGGCGCGTCCTATCCGCGCAAACGGGCCCCGGTACGGGTCTCGGCATCTCGCAGGTGCGAAGGCCGGGCGCCCCGCGGCGTATCGGTCCGGCGCGGGCGGGTTGATTTCGCCATGGCCCGCTGGCAGGTGTCCCGCGGCATCCAACAGGAGCTCCACCATGGCAGGTTTCCCGGCGCCTCTCCCTGTGCGCTTGCTCGGCCGTCTCCCGGCGCGTTTCGCCGGACCCTCTGGCACGCGGTGCGGCGCGCTTCGCACGGCACCCGCATCGCGGCCCGCGCCCCGCGCGCGCGGCGGGCTCATCGGCGCCTGGATCGCCGCGGCGCTGGCGCTGGCGCCGCTGCTGGCGGTCCTGCCGCTGCAGGCCGGGGCGCAGACGGCGCAGGACGAGCTGCGCGATACGTTCGGCGACTGGCAGCTGCGCTGTGCCAGCGACCCCAGCAGCGGGCGCGAAGCCTGCGTGATCGCCCAGATCGGCAAGGGCGCCCAGGGCAACGACGTCGTCGAGGTTCGCATCCGCAAGCTGGACGGCATCACCGATCAGGACGGCCGCCAGGTGCCCGCCGCGATCCAGATCATCGCGCCGCTGGGCGTGGCGCTGAAGGCCGGCATGCGCGTGCAGATCGACGGCAACAACCCGCGCGGCGCCGCCTTCGAGGTGTGCCTCGCCTCGGGCTGTTTCGTACGCGAGACCATGGAGCAGGCGTTCATCGACGAGATGAAGGCCGGCGCGGTGGCCAAGGTCAGCCTGGCCGCGATCACCGGCCAGGGCGCGGCACAGGTGGACGTCGACATCTCGCTGAGCGGGTTCACCCGCGCCTTCAACACGCTGAGACCCTGAGGCGCGCGGCCCAGCGACAGTCCCGACCGCAACGGGCAAACCCAGGGGCAAGTCACGCCGCGGCCGGGAACCCGGGGGTAGGTGACATCGCGGCCGGGCCCCCGGGGACTGGGTCGCGCCGCCGACGCGGGACCTGGGTCGCGCCGCCGACGCGGGGCCTGGGTCGCGCCGCCGACGTGGGACCTGGGTCGCGCCGCCGGCGCGGGGCCTGGGTCGCGCCGCCGGCGCGGAGCCTGGGTCGCGCCGCTCGCGGGTAGCGTTGGTCGCGCCGCCAGCGTGGGGCGCGATCCCGCAAGGCTCGCCTGCGCCGTAGCGCGACCGGCAACCCGCGACGCGTAACCCGCAACCCGCGACCCGCGACCGGCGACCCGCGAGGGTCAGCCGCGCCAGGCGCGGAAGGCCAGCACGGCGTTCAGCCCGCCGAAGGCGAAGGCGTTGCTGAGTGCGGCGTCGACCCGCGCCTCGCGCGCCTCGTTGGGCACGACGTCGAGGCCGATCTCGGGGTCGGGGTCGGCGTGGTTGATGGTGGGCGGGATGATCGAGCGGCCGAGCGCCATCAGGCAGGCCGCAGCCTCCAGCGCGCCGGCCGCCCCGATGGCGTGGCCGTGCATCGACTTGGTGGACGAGACCATCACCCGTTCGGCCGCCGCGCCCAGTGCCGCCCGGATCGCCGCCGCTTCGGTCTTGTCGTTGAGCGCCGTGGCGGTGCCGTGGGCGTTGATGTAGCCGACCTCGCCGGGGTCCATGCGCGCGTCCGCCAGGGCCAGGCGCATGGCCGAGGCCGCGCCCTCGACCGCCGGGGCCACGATGTCGGCGGCATCCGCCGTGGCCCCGGCGCCGGCGATCTCGCCCAGGATCTGGGCGCCGCGGGCCTTGGCGGCCTCCAATTCCTCGAGCACCAGGATCGCGCAGCCCTCGCCCAGCACCATGCC
>JBCCMW010000290.1:0-5459 GCA_039026175.1 Pseudomonadota bacterium | reverse complement strand
CGCCGCGACGGCCGCGCTCGACGCGCTGTGCGGCGGGACATCGGACAGCGCCGATGCGACGCTGTGGTCGGTGCTGGGCGAGCCGCTGTCGCAGGCGCTGGCCGCAGCCGGGGTGCCGGGCGCCGAGGGGGCCGAGATCGCGCCCGAGATCGTGGTCTGCCCCAGCCCGCAACTCGCCGTCCTGCCGCTGGCCGCTGCGCGCAACCCGGCAACCGGTCGTGCGCTGCTCGACGATTACGCGTTGCGACTGGCGCCCAGCCTGGCGGCAGCGCGCGCCACGGCGGCCCGCGCGCGGCGGCCCTGGCCGGCGACGGGGCTGGCGGTCACCGACCCGCTGGACGATCTCGGCACCCCTGCCTGCCCGGCCGCCGATCCCTTCGCGCCCGACGGGCTGGCGGCGCTGGGTCCTGCCCGGGCGCGGCGCCCGCAACAGCCAGCCGAGAGCGCGGCGCCGGGTGCGACGCCCGCCACTTGGGCCGCGCTGCAGGCCGCGGTCGCCGCGCGGCCGGGCCTGGTGCTCTATTTCGGCCACGCGCACTGGGACCGCAGCGATGCCGAGCGCAGCGGGCTGATCCTGGCCGCCGACGAGCCGCCCGCCCGTCGCGCCGCAGCGGGCCGCACGCTGGCGCCCCCCACCGGCCCAGGCCCTAGCCCCGGACCTAGCCCCGGCCCTGGCCCCGGCCCTGGCCCTGGGACCGAGGCGTGGCGCGGCGGCGATCTGGCGACGCCGGCTCGGCTCCGCCAGTTGCCGCTCGGCGACACCCGGCTGGTGTTCGTTGCGGCCTGCTCGGGCGGGGGCATTGGCCTTGCCATCGCGCCGGACGAGCAGAACGGCATCAACACCGCGCTGCTCGAGGCCGGGGCCGCGGGCGTGGTGAGCTGCCTCTGGACCGTGCTGGCCGGCCCTACGGCCGATGTCATGCGCCTTGCGGTCGACGCGATGGTCTCGCACGGGCTGTCGCCGGCCCAGGCGCTGCGCCGCGCCCAGCGCCGGCTGGCGGCGGGTGGGTCGGCCGCACCGTCGGGCCCGGCGATCGAGGCGATGTCCACCGACGCCGCGGTGGGCAGCGACACGCTGATGTTACGCAGCAGTGCCGAGATGCCGCCCGCCGGGCCCGAACCCGCCGCATCGTCCGAGAGGTCCGCGCCCGAGACGTCATCGCCCGATACGTCATCGCCGGACGCGCCGACCCTCGGTCCGCTGCACCCGACCGCGCACCTGGCAGCCTTCGTCGTGACGGGCGCCTGACGGGAGCCTGACTGGAGCCTGACGGGCGCCTGATGGGGCACGCGGTACCCGCGGCGCTGTGCACCGCGAACGCCTTCAAAGCAGCGGCGCGATCCCTTACCCCTTTGGCCATCCAACCCTGCGCCACGCCTTCTGCGGAGAGGCTGATGTCCAGTGCCCCCGCCGGCCCGCCAGAGCCGGCCGCCGACAGTCTGAAGCTGCGCTTTCTGCCCTATGTCGAGGCGGCGGTGGCCACGCTCGGTATCGACACCGGCCGCAACCTGCCCGGCTGGTTCATCGACCGCTGGATCGAGGCGGCCAAGCGGCGCAGCCACCAGGTACCGACCAACGACGACACCATCCGGCGCATTCTGAACGGCAGCTATCCGGTCACGCGCCACAGCCTGCTGACGCTGCACGACGCGCTGGGGCTGGGCGATTACGGGCTGGATCCCGCCGAGCTGTGGCGCGACGACGGGACGGGCACGGCGCTGGCGCTGGATCTCGACGCCTTTGCCGCCCGGCTCGAGGCCGCGGGCGCCGAACACCGCGACCCGCTGCACCTGCTCCGCCGCCACGCAGCCGAGGGGGCGGAGCTGACCCTGCGCGTCGGGCGCTACTCGCCCGGGCCCAGCATGGCGGTCGAGGGCGTGGAGCCCCCGCTGCCCGACGCCGGGCCCGAAGCCCGCATGCCGGCCGGCAGCCCGCTGACGATCTTCCTGACGACGCGGGTCGCAGGGCCGGTGCTGCTGCTCTCGCACCGCGGCGCGGACGGCACGACCTATGTGCTGAACGAGAACCTGGGTGCGCCGCGGGCCCGGCGCTATCCGGCCAACGAGCCGTTGACCTTCGGCCCGCGGCCCGCGGCCTCGAGCCCGGGCGAGCGTCTGGTGCTAGCGCTCAACCTGCCCGCCACGCTGATGTGGACCGAGGTGGGGCTGGGCGCGCTGGCCGAGCGCAAGACGCCCGAGATCGCCGAGCCCGAGCTGCGCCGCCTGGGCGGCTTGGTCGCCGAGCGCGCCGAGGCCGCCGGCGCCGACCGCCCCCGGGTCGCCACCCAGGTGCTGCGCCTGACCTGAGCGACGGCGCGGCGCCGCGCGGCTGCCGAGAACACGCGCGCAGACGCCGGGGCACGGGCCGCCCGCGGCGGGGCGGGCGCGCGCTCCGCGACCCGACAGGCACCGGGCGAGGACACGGCGCGATGGCGGGGCCCGCTTGCCCCCGGCAACCGTGCTGTTGCACAACGCTCGCCGGAAACATCGGGGGCGGAACGGCACGGCATGCAGGAATTCGGCGACGCCTTTGCCCTGGCCTTCGCGCTGATCGCCGGGCTCGATCCGGACCTGGCCGAGATCGTGGGCCTGTCGCTCGGTGTGTCGCTGACCGCCACGGCGCTGGCGTGCCTGGTCGGCCTGCCGCTGGGTGCGGCGCTTGCCATCGGCCGCTTTCCGGGCCGCGGCGCCGCCATCGTCGCGGTGAACGCGCTGATGGGACTGCCGCCCGTCGTGGTGGGCCTGGCGATCTACATGCTGCTCAGTCGCGCGGGGCCGCTGGGCGTGCTCGGCCTGCTCTACACCCCCACCGCGATGATCGCCGCCCAGACCGTGCTGATCCTGCCCATTCTCGCCGCTCTCTCGCGCCAGGTGCTGGAGGCACTGCATCGCGAGTATGCCGAGACGTTTCGCTCGCTCTGCCTCAGCCGGACACAGACCGTGGGCGCGCTGCTGTGGGACGGGCGCTTTGCCCTGCTGACCGTGGCGCTGGCGGGCTTCGGCCGCGCCATCGCCGAAGTCGGCGCCGTCATTGTGGTGGGCGGCAACATCGACCACCTGACCAGGGTGATGACCACGGCGATCGCGCTCGAAACCTCGAAGGGCGACCTGGCGCTGGCCCTCGCGCTGGGGCTGGTGCTGCTGGCCATTGCGCTGGCGGTGAACGCAGCCGTGCTGTCGATCCGCGAGCAGAGAACCGAGCCCGCCCATGCGTGACCATGCCGAGAGCGACCCGCGTGCCGACGGTGCGGACCTGCGGGCAGCCGGCACCGCGGGCCGGGACCAGATGCCCTGCATCGTGCGCGGCCTGGTGGTCGAGGCGGCCGGCCGCCGGCTGCTGGACGGCGTCGACCTCACGCTCGACCGCCCAAGCATCACTGTGCTGATGGGTGCCAACGGGGCGGGCAAGAGCCTCTTGTTGAAGGCGCTGCACGGCTTGGTGGCGCCGACGGCGGGCAGCATCGCCTGGGCCGGTCGGCCGGCGGGCGAGAGCGTGCGCCGCCACCAGGCCCTGGTCGCCCAGACCCCGGTGCTGCTGCGCCGCAGTGCTGCGGCCAACATCGACTTCGCGCTCGCCACCCGGGGTCGGCGCTGCGCGCGGCGGCGCGATGCGCTGCTGGCCCATGTTGGGCTTTCGGCCCTGGCCCGCCAGCCTGCGCGCCAGCTTTCGGGCGGCGAACGCCAGCGCCTGGCCATGGCGCGGGCGCTGGCGCTGGACCCCGCCGTGCTGCTGCTGGACGAGCCCACCGCCAGCCTGGACCCGGCTTCGGCCGAGCGGATCGAGGCGCTGGTGCAGGGCGTGCGGGCCGACGGCGTGAAGGTCGTGCTGGTGACCCACGATATCGGCCAGGCCCGGCGGCTGGCCGACGATCTGGTGTTCCTGCACCGCGGCCGGGTGGCCGAACATGCCCCGGCCGAGCGCTTTTTTGCCGGTCCCGCCTCGGCGCCGGCCGAGGCGTTCCTGGCTGGGCGGCTGATGCCATGAAAGCGCTGGCGACAGCGCTGGCGCTGTTGGCGCTGATCCCGGCGGCGGGGGGCGCCAGAGCGGCCGACCAGCGGGCGATCCTGCTGCAATCGACCACGTCGACCGCGAACTCGGGGCTCTACGATCACTTGTTGCCGCGCTTCACGGCCGAGACGGGGATCGCCGTGCGCGTCGTCGCCGTGGGCACCGGCCAGGCGATCCGCAACGCACGCAATTGCGACGGCGACGTGCTGCTGGTGCACGCCCGCGCGGCCGAGGAGGCGTTCGTCGCGGCCGGCTTCGGCACCGCACGCCACGATCTGATGGTGAACGACTTCGTGATCGTCGGGCCGGCCGCCGACCCGGCCGGGATCGCGGGCATGACCGACGCCGCGGCCGCGCTGGCGCGCATCGCCGCGGCCGGGGCCCGCTTCGCCTCGCGCGGCGACGACAGCGGCACGCACAGCCGCGAGCGGGCGCTGTGGGCCGCGGCCGAGCGCGATCCGGTGGCCGCCTCGGGCACCTGGTACCGCGAGATGGGCACCGGGATGGGGGCGACGCTGAACGCCGCCGTCGGCATGGGCGCCTATACGCTGACGGACCGGGCCACGTGGGTCAGTTTTGCCAACAAGGCGGACTTCGCGGTGCTGGTGGCCGGCGATCCGGCGCTGGTGAACCAGTACGGCGTCATCGCCGTGTCGTCCGACGCCTGCCCGAAGGTCAATGCGGCCGGCAGCCGGCGCTTCGTCGACTGGTTGCTGTCGGATGCGGGCCAGGGTGCGATTGCGGCCCACCGGGTGGACGGCGAGCAGCTATTCTTCCCCAACGCCGCCGTCCGCGACGGGTCCTGAGGCGCCCCAAGGATCGAAACGCAGGCCACAGAGCCCCGGTCCTGAGCCCCGGTCCTGAGCCCCGGTCCTGAGCCCCAGCACAGAGTTCGAGCCCAGCGCCCCAGCGGTGAGCCGCGGCCCAAAACCACCGCTCAGAACCCTGGCCGTGAGCCCGAGCCCTGCGCACCAGCACAGAACCCCGGTCCTCAGCCCCGGTCCCGAGCCCCGACCATGCGCCCCAGCCCTGCGCTGCCGCCCCGAGAACTGGCCCCGAGAACTGGCCCCGAGCACTGGCCCCGAGCACTGGCCCCGAGAAGCGGCCCCGAGCACTGGCCCCGAGAACTGGCCCCGAGCACTGGCCCCGAGAAGCGGCCCCGAGAAGCGGGGCGATGTCGCCTAAACGATCTTGGGGGCGCCCGCAGGTGGCGGCGCGCCCGGCACGACAAAGCTGCGCATGGCCGCGTCGGCAAAGGCATAGCCGGCCTGGATCACCGGCACCTGGTCGCGCGTCTCCAATGCGGCCAGCCGGGTGGGCGATGCCAGCGCCGCCGCAAAGATCGGGTCGCTGGGCGACCAGGGCGCATGGACCTTGTACTTGGAGATGTCGGTCTGCGCGGTCCAATAGGTCCCCGCCCGCTCGGGCTTGCCGTCGGCGAGCTCGTGCT
>JBCCMW010000289.1:0-5465 GCA_039026175.1 Pseudomonadota bacterium | reverse complement strand
CGCCGCGCCCGGCGGGCTCGCCCGCCGCAAAGACCAGATAGCGAAACAACAGAAAGTTGGCGACCGGCACCAGCACCACGAACAGCGCCGCGGCCAGCGTCGGCGCCCAGTCCATCGACTGGAACACCGTCACCACCGTCTGGCTGATCGCGAACGACACCAACACGATCAGCACAAAGCGCAGGAACGCGCCGCGGTGCCCCGCCGCCGAGGCAAAGGTCACATAGTAGTGGCCGAGGTACGAAACCGGGATCGCGCACAGGATGCCGAGCGGGTTGGCCAGCGCCGGCTCGATCCCGGCAAAGGCGATCAGCCCGAGGAACGCGCCCACATGCGTGATCGTCGACATCAGCCCCACGGTCACGTAGCGCACGATCCGCAGCATCTCGTCCAGGAGCGGCCCGCTCTCGGGCAGGCGTGCGGCCAGGCGCGCGGGCAGCCAGGCGCGCCCCGCCCCGACCAGCGCCAGTGCGGTGCGGCGCCAGGCCGGCGGCGCGCGGCCGTCAGTCTGGGTCGGATCGCCGGCGGTGGGATCGTGTGTCGCGTTCATCGCCGTGTCACGACCGCCCGCCCGACACGCGACCCAGCACCGCGGCGGCGGCCGGCGCCTGGGTCGCCTCGGCGGCCGCGGGCACGGGTCCCGCGGCCGGCGTCGTCTCGGCCGCATCCGTGCCCGCGCCCAGGCCCGCGCCCAGTCCCGCACCCAGTCCCGCACCCAGGCCCGCGCCCAGTCCCGCGCCAGATGCCGCGGCGCGCGGCCCCAGAAGCGCGGCGCCGCCGCTGCCGGTGCTGTCGGCCGGGTTGGTCACGCGGCGGACCAGGTACAGCGGGCGGCGCTTGGTCTCCATCAGGATGCGCCCGACATACTCGCCCATCACGCCCAGCGAGATGAGCTGCACGCCGCCCAGGAACAGCGTGACGGTCAACAGCGAGGCATAGCCCGGTACATCGACCCCCTGCACCAGCGTGCGCAGGATGATGAACGTGCCATAGCCAAAGGCGATGAGCGCGACGACGAAGCCTACGTAGCTCCAGATCCGCAGCGGCACCGTGCTGAACGAGGTGATCCCGTCCAGCGCAAAGTTCCAAAGCTTCCAGAAGGTAAAGGACGACGCCCCCCGCTCGCGGTCCAGATGGTCGTAGCCGACCACCTTGACGTTGAAGCCGACCCACGAGAACAGGCCCTTCATAAAGCGCAGCCGTTCCTCCAGCGTGCCCAGCGCGTCGACCACAGTGCGGTCCAACAGGCGGAAATCGCTGGTCTCGTTCAGGATCGGCGTCATCGAGATGCGGTTGAAGAAGCGATAGAAACGGCGACTGAAGAACGCGCGCATCGCGCTGTCGGACGTCCGATCGCGCCGTCGCGCGCTGACCACGTCCCACCCTTCGCGCCAGGCGGCGACCATGTCGGCGATGGCCTCGGGCCGCTGTTGCAGGTCGGCGTCTATCGCCACCACCGCGTCGCCGGTGGCGTGGTCAAAGCCCGCGGTCAGCGCCGCCTCCTTGCCGAAGTTGCGCGTGAACTCGACCAGCCGGATGCGCGGGTTGGCCAGTGCCAGGGTGCGCACGCGCCGCGCCGTGGCGTCGCGGCTGCCGTCGTTGACACACACGATCTCGAAATCCTCGGTGATCGCGGCAACGACGGGCAGCGTCGCGGCAAAGAACGCATCGACGTTCGCCGCCTCGTTGTACATCGGCACCACCAGGCTCAGCCGGAACGGCCCGCGGCGCGGGACCAGATCGACCAGCCCGGGCTCCTCACCCTCGTAGATGATGCTGTTGCTCGCCATGGCGCCCCGCTCCTGGTGAGAGACTATGACGAGGATGGCGCAAAAACGAGGTCAAACCGTGGGCGTTTCGCGACCGGCCGTTTCGCGCGCTGCGTGCAGGCGACAGCAGGGGACGGGACGGGCCTGCCGCCCGGCGCCCGGTCGCCATACCCGGCCTGTGGCCGCAACAGGGGTTCAGCTTTCGGGAAACAGGTTCTCCCACACCTGGCGCGCGATCTGGGGCGTGAGCTGCGGGGCGATACCCTCGTAGGCGCAGATCGCGTGCGCCTGGTCGCAAAAGAAGCCGGGGTGGAAGGCCTGCAGGGCCTTGCCCTCGCGCTCGTAAAGCTCGGACAGAATATAGTGCAGCACCTCGGCGTCGAGCGGCAGGCCGCTGCGCCGCGCGCACTGGGCAAAGATCTGCAGGAAGGCGGGGCGGCTTGGCCCCTCGACCTTGACCTTGAAGCGCAGGCGGCGGAGCGCGGCCTCGTCCGCCAACCGGACGGGCGCCATGTTGGTGGCGAACAGCACCAGGCTGTCGAACGGCGTCGCGAATTTGCGCCCGGTCTGCAGTGCCAGGTAATCGAGCCCGCTTTCCAGCGGCACGGTCATGCGGTTCAGGATTTCCTGCGGGTGGGCGTGCTGGCGGCCGAAATCGTCGATCACCAGGGTGCCGCCGATGGCCTTGAGCTGCAGCGGCGCCTCGTACATGCGGCTGGCGGGCGCGTAGGCGAGGTCGAGCATCGCCACCGTCAGCTCGCCGCCGGCCACCAGGTGGGGGCGGCGGCAGGGGACGTAGCGCGCGTCCGCCACGGCCCCGGCGCGGAGCCCGCCGGCCCGGCCCGTCAGCGCCTCGACATCGCGGGTCGCCAGCAGCCGGTGCACGCCGGGGTCGTAGAGCGTAATGACCGCGCCCTCGATCTCCAGCGCGTGGGGGATCCACACATGGTGGCGGAAGGCACGGCCCAGCGCCTCGGTGATCGCGGTCTTGCCGTTGCCGGGCGGGCCGTAGAGCAGCACCGCGGCGCCCGCGTTGGCAGCTGGGCCCAGACGCTGCAACAGCGTGTCCGACAGGGTCATGTGGCGCAGCGCCTCGGCCAGGGCGGCCTTGCCCAGCACCTCGCTCCGCACCGTCTGGGTGGCGGCTTGCTGGGCGAACTGCGCGATCGGCACTGGCACCGGGCCGACGTAGCCGCTGGTCTCGAACGCCGCGATGGCCGCGGCGCGGCCCCCGTCGCTCAACCCCCAGCGCAGGTCGGCGCCCCGCTCGCCCGGCTCCTGCGGCAGCGGGCTGATCAAGCGCTGATCGCGCGCACTCTCCAACAGCTGGGCGACCAGCCGCGGCGGCAGCGTGAGCACGCGCGAGAGCGAGGAGACGCGGTTGACCGAAAGCCGGTGCATCGCCTTCAACACCAGCTCGATCAGAAAGTCGGTGCCGAGCCCGAGATCGGCGAGCCGCACCGGGCCAGGTGGCATGCGCGCGATCTGCGGCTCGTGCAGCGCATCGTCGGGTGCGCCCTGGGCCGGTGTCTGGGCGCGCGCGGGGTCCAGGGCCAGGTTCCCTTGGACCACACCGCCCGCCGCAGGTCGCACCACGGCCGGCGCAACGGGAGTGTCGAGATGCGGGCCGGCCGGCTGCCCCTCGACCGACGCGAGGCGCAAGGGTTCGCCCGTCATCGCCCCATGCGCGGCGCGGTCGCCCGTCATCGCGCCAGACGCGGCGCGATCACCTGTCATCGCGCCATCCGCGGCGCGATCACCCGCCATAGCGCCAGACGCGGCGCGGTCACCCGTCATCGCGCCAGACGCCGCGCGATCGCCCGCCATAGCGCCATGCGCAGCACCGTCGCCCGCCATCGCGCCGTGCGCAGCACCGTCGCCTGCCATCGCCCCATGCGCGGCGCGGTCGCCCGCCATCGCCCCATGCGCGGCGGGTTCGGCCGCCGGCGCGGACGCGGGGTGCGCAGCGCTGCCATCGCCGGTCATCGGCCAAGCCGCCATGTCACCCCCGCCCCTGGCCCCGTTGGAGCCGGTAAGACCGCCAAACCGCCCGGCCCCGCAGGACAGCGGCGCGGGCAGACCCAGAGGGGTAGCCGACGAGCCTTAAGGGGCTGTTGCCGCGGCCATCGGCGGGGCGGCGGTCAGTGCGGCGATGTCGGGGATCGGCCGCGCGGTCGCTGGGTCGGCAGCGAAATGCGCCTCGATCGCCTCGGCCGCCGCCAGCACCCGGCGGTCGGCGCGGTGCGGACCGATCACCTGGATCCCGAAGGGCAGTCCCTCGGGCCCGCGGCCGCAGGGAATGGCCGCGGCGCAGGCCAGACAGAGCGTGGGCGCATAGGCAAGGGCGAGCCAGCGCATGTAGGTGGGCATCTCGGCCCCACCGACCGTGGCGGGATAGAGCTGGGCGTGCGGGAACGGCGCCACCGCTGCGGCGGGTGCGATCAGCACGTCGACCGTGTCGAAGAACGCCAGGAAGCGGCGGTACATCTTGGCCTGCTCGGCCTCGGCCCAGGCGACGTCGGCCGCGGTGTAGGCACGGGCGCGGTCGACATTGTCCAGAAGGTTGGTGTCCAGTTTGTCGCGCGCTCGGGCCACCAGATCGGCGTGGCTGGCCAGGAATGCGACACCGCGGGTGATCTCCAGCACATCGTGCACCGGGCCGAAGTCGGGTGCGCCGGGCGCGGCCGAGGCTAGCAGAGGCGCGAGCCCCGCCATGCGCGCGCCAAAAGTCTCGGCCACCGACGCATCGACCGGGCAGCAGCCGAGATCGGGCGAGTAGGCGATGCGCAGCCCCGCGAGATCCAGCGGCCGGGTCTGGCCGTAGCCGCCGTCGTGCGGGGCCGACCAGGCATCGCGCGGGTCGTGCGCCGCCATCGCCCCCAACATCAGGCGCAGATCGGCGACGCTGCGCGCCATCGGGCCGTTGACCGGCCAGGGCTGCAGCAGCGTGGCCGAGCCCGCCGCCGGCACCACGCCGGGCGAGGGCCGGAACCCCGCAACCCCGCAGAAGGCGGCCGGCGTGCGCAGCGACCCGCCGTAATCCGACCCCGTGGCCAGCGGCGCCATACCACAGGCGAGTGCCACCGCCGAGCCGCCGGACGAGCCGGCAGGGGTGCGTGTCGTGTCGAACGGGTTGCCGGTTGCGCCGAACAGGCGGTTCTTGGTGTTGGCCCCGGTGCCGAATTCGGGCTGGTTGGTACGGGCATAGAGCAGCGGACCGGCGGTGCGCAGGCGCGCGATCATCGGCTCGTCGGCCTCGGACGGCGGGTCCTCGGCATGCACCAGCGAGCCGTGGGTGGTACGCAGACCCCGCACGGGCCGGTTGTCCTTGATGGCGACGGGCAGCCCGTGCAGCCGGCCGAGGCGGGTGCCGGCCATCACGGCGGCTTCGGCCTCGCGCGCCTGGGCCCGGCCGAGGTCGGCATCGAGCGTAACCACGGCGTTCAGCGCCGGGTTCACCGCCTGCGTCCGGGCGAGGCAGCTGTCGAACAGCTCCACCGGCGACAGTTTGCGCGCGCCGATCAACGCGCGGGCGGTGACGGCGTCGAGGTCGCAGGGCTCGGTCATGGCAGGTCTCCGCATCGCACGTCTGGCGGTCGTCGCACCCACGGCCCGCAGGGCGCCCCCACCGCCCGAAGGGCCCGGATCCCGGTACGCCGAAGGCGCCTTCGGCGTGTGGGGATCCGGGCCCTTCGG
>JBCCMW010000288.1:0-5493 GCA_039026175.1 Pseudomonadota bacterium | reverse complement strand
GGGTCAGCGCGCCCTTCTGCCAGACCGTCTTGCCGTACCAGCCGCCCGCATAGGCTTCGACGATCCGCGAAGCCTCGGTGCAGTGCCTGGCAAGGGCGGCGTCCAAGGCGCGCCGGGCGTCATCCGTCTCGAACCGCCGGCCCGGGCCGACATGATCGGCGAGCTCTCGGCTGAGATAGTAGTCGAGCACTCGCCCCGTCAGCCGCGCATAGAACTGACGCGCCGGCCCGGCAAAGCGGTCCCCGCTCGCCAGTCGGCCCAGGGCCGAGCGCACGTCGGCGGGCTCCGGTGTGAAAAGCGAGGGCAGGTCCGGCTCGACGCTCGCCGTCAGCGTCTCTAGCAGGGCCTGCCCGGCCATCTCGCCGAGATCCGTGCGTCCGCCGCTCTCCATCGCGCGACGGTCCATGGCGTCGACGAGGGCGGCCCCGAGCGAGAAGAGCGACAACTGCCCGTCGAGATGCACGTCGAGCCCGGCGAGCGCTGACTCGAATCCCGGCACCCGCGCCGTAATCGGCAGGTTTACCAGCAGCCAGAAGGCCTCGCCCACCGACGGATCACGGCTCGCCTGCCTGAGCGCGGTCTCGGCGGCCTGGGCCGATGCGGCCGCGATCTCGTCGACGCCCGCGCCCGCTGCGATTAGCTCAACAACCTGATCCCAGCGCTTCGTCCGTGGTAACCTGCCCAGGCGGATAGGACCCACCGCCCCCTCCAATCATCCCACGATGCCGGAGGCCACACCCCAAACCAACCACGGCTCCAACACACCATGCTTACCCCGCGCTTACCCAGAAGCTAGCGGAGACGGTGCATCGCAACCAAGCTATTGATTTTATTGGTGAGCGGGGTGGGGATCGAACCCACGGCCGGCTGATTAAAAGTCAGCTGCTCTACCGCTGAGCTACCCGCCCGACCGACCGCAGGGATAGGGGTGGCCGGGCACAGGGTCAAGCGCACCACGCAGCTGCTGGTTTCGGGGACGCTGTGATCCCGCGCAGGTCTGGTGAAGATCCTCGAACGGCCTTCTGGCCTGCACAGGCGTGTCCGATGGAGAGAAAGGAGCGCCAGCATCTTCCTGAACAGTTCAAGCGACAGGCGGTCGAGCGTGTCGAGACCAGTGGGCTGGATGCCATTGAAGGTGCGGCGGAGCTCGGGACCCATGTGAGCGGGCTCCGGCGACGGATCCGACAGTTCAGCCTTTGGATGGGCGTAGAACAAGGACCCCGTCTGAGGGGTGATCGGCGTCCAATCGGGACCCCCTGACATTGGGGTCCACGGTGCTCCCGAAGGTATCGGGGGCCGAGATTGGGATGCTGGTGGTGGAGACGATCGCGAACATCCGTCGCGCCTATTTCGTTCAGGGGAGATCGTGCGATGGCTGGATCGGGCGAGCTCGATGGTCTTCCGTGCGTTGCGCCGCGACGCGGCGACGCGCGGTGGCGGTCTGGCGTGGCCCGCAGTGGCGCGCGCACTGGTCGGCCCGTCGTCGCAAGCCGGCGACGCTGTCCGTGATTTTGAGGTTCCGCGGTGATGTGCGGGACCGGCTCGTCGGCTGTGAGCGATGGTGCGGTGCGACCCCGCCCTCCGACCCCTCGTGCGCCGATCCGGCCTGGCCCCCGGGGTGCTGAGAGATGGCCGTTCGCCGGCGGGCGGTGGCGTGGCGTGCGGCGAGCGCGCGGCGGTGGCGGCGACTGGCCGCTATGGTGCCGGACGGGTCGCGCCGTTATATCGCGCGGATGAGCGAGCGGCGGGATATCGATGGGCCAGCAGACGGGCCAGAGGACGGGCCAGGGGACGAGCGGGGAGACCGGGCTGAGGACCGGCGCGAGCTGGGCTTGGTGTTTCGCAAGATGCACGGGGCCGGCAATGATTTTGTGATCATCGACCTGCGCGACGGGGTCGATCCGGTCGGCCCGGCGCGCTGGCCCGATTTGGTGCGCGCGCTGGGCGACCGGCACCGGGGCGTGGGGTTCGACCAGCTCGCCGTCCTGACGGAGGGCAGCGGGCAGGGAGCCGACGACGAGGCCGACGTCGCCGTGACGTTCTGGAATGCGGACGGCTCGACCTCGGCCGCCTGCGGCAATGCCACGCGCTGCATTGCGGCCCTGTTGGCGGACGAGGGGCGGGGCCCGGTGATGCGCATCGCGGTCGAGGGGCGCGGCGTTTTGACCGCCTATGCCGACGAGGGGCGCGGGATCGCTGTGGACATGGGGCCGCCGGATCTGATGTGGAGCCGGATCCCGTTGGCGCGCGATGTGGATCTGATGGCGCTGCCGCTGTTGGGCGAGCCGGTGGCCGTGGGCATGGGCAACCCGCACTGCATCTACTTCGTCGACGGGTTCGAGGGGCTGGACTGGCACACGCTGGGTGCGGCGACCGAGCGTGACCCGCTGTTCCCCGAGCGCACCAACGTGCAGTTCGTCCAGGTTCTGGCGCCCGACCGGGTGCGCGCCAAGATCTGGGAGCGGGGCGTGGGGCCGACGTTGGCCTCGGGCTCGTCGGCCTGTGCGATCGCCGTGGCGGCGCATCGGCTGGGGCTGACCGAGCGTTCGATTGCCGTGGAACTCGACGGTGGCACCCTGTCGGTGGACTGGCGGCCCGACACGGACGGATCGACGGGCCACGTGTTCCTGACCGGCCCGGTCGCGCACGTGTTCGACGGCGTGTTGGGGCCGCGCCAGATCGCGCAGCTGGTCGACGCCGGCGCGGCTGCGGCCGCCCCCCGGGCGGCGGAGTGAGACGATGGCCGACGACCTGCCGCGCACCGGTCCGCCGCCCTGGGCCGACGAGACGGCCGCTCCCGCGCCCGATGCGCCAATCGGTGTGCAACTGGAGGCGCCACTGGAGCCGCAGCTCGGGGCCCCAGTGGGGGCACCGCCCGGTTCGCCGCCAAGTTCGCCGCCAAGTGCGCCGCCTGGGGCGCCCCCGGTGTTTGCCACCTTCGGCTGCCGGCTGAACGCGTACGAGACCCAGGCGATGACCGACCTGGCCGCCGCCGCGGGCCTGACCAACGCGGTGGTGGTGAACACCTGCGCCGTCACCGCCGAGGCCGTGCGCCAGGCCCGCCAGCGCATCCGGCGTCTGCGCCGCGAGCACCCGGACGCCCAGATCGTGGTTACCGGCTGCGCCGCGCAGACCGAGCCCGAGACCTTTGCCGCCATGGCCGAGGTCGACCGCGTGATCGGCAACGCCGAGAAGATGCAGCCCGGCACCTGGGCCGCCCTCGCCGACCCGACGGCCGAGACCGAGCCGGTGCAGGTCAACGATATCCTCTCGGTGCGCGAGACGGCGGGCCACCTGATCGACGGGTTCCTCAGCCGCGCGCGCGCCTATGTGCAGGTGCAGAACGGCTGCGACCACCGCTGCACCTTTTGCATCATTCCCTACGGCCGCGGCCCCTCGCGATCCGTGCCCGCGGGCGTGGTGGTCGAGCAGATCCGCAGGCTGGCCGGCCAGGGCTTCAACGAGGTGGTGCTGACCGGCGTCGACCTCACCTCGTGGGGCGACGACCTGCCGGGGCGCCCGCCGCTGGGCGATCTGGTGCAGCGCATCCTGCGCCTGGTGCCGGACCTGCGGCGCCTGCGCATCTCGTCGATCGACAGCGTCGAGGCGGACGCCGCGCTGGTCGACGCCATGGCCTCGGACCCGCGGCTGATGCCGCACCTGCACCTGTCGCTGCAGGCGGGGGCCGACCTGATCCTGAAGCGCATGAAGCGGCGGCACCTGCGCGATGACGCCATCCGGTTTTGTGCCGACATGCGCGCGCGCCGGCCCGACATCGTGTTCGGCGCCGACCTGATCGCGGGCTTCCCGACCGAGACCGAGGCGGCGTTCCAGGACAGTCTGGCGCTGGTCCGGGACTGCGGGCTGACGTGGCTGCACGTCTTTCCCTACTCGGCGCGCAAGGGCACGCCGGCCGCGCGCATGCCCCAGGTGCCCAAGGCCGAGCGGTTGGAGCGCGCGCGCCGCCTGCGCGCGGCGGGGGCCCAGGCTGCGGCCCGACACCTGGCCGCGCAGGTCGGCGCGCGGGCCGCTGTGCTGGTCGAGCGTCCGCGGCTGGGCCGGACCGAGGGCTTTGCCGAGGTGACGTTCCAGACCGACCAGCCCGTGGGCGCCATCGTCGAGACGCGGCTAAGCGGTCACGACGGCGAGCGGCTGCAGGGCGCGCCTGTCTGAACCGTCTCGCCCCGCCCATCGACGGGCCGGCCGATAGGCTCTATGGCCGAGCGCGAAACATCGGCGCCGCTGTGGGCGGGCGACGCGGGGCTTGGAGGGGCTGGAGGGCCGAGCGATGGCGTTCTTTCGCAAACTGCGCGAGCGGCTGTTCAAGAGCCAGGCCAAGCTGGACGCGGGTCTCGAGGAACTGGTCGAAGAGGACGCGGCCGACGCGGCCCCGGATCTGGAGCCTGCGCCCCCGCCCAATCCGGCCACAAGCGACCCGGCGTCGGTTCGGCCGACCCCGTCGCCGCCGCAACCCGCCCGTGCTGTGCCCACGCCCGATCCTGCATCCGCACCGGCGCCCGTTCCTATACGCGCTGCCGCGCCCGCCATGCCGGAGCCTGCGCCCGACCCTGCGCCCGACCCTGCGCCCGAGTCTGCGCCCGAGGCTGCGCCCGACCCTGCTCCCGACGCTGCTGTCGAGCCCGACCCCGAGGAGGCGACCAAGGCGCCGGGGTTTTTCGCCCGGGCCTTCGGCCGCTCGACCCGCACCCGGGTGCTGGACGACGCGATGCTGGAGAGCCTGGAGGACGTGCTGATCCAGGCGGACCTGGGCGTCGACACCGCGCTCGCCCTGTCGGCCCGCCTGTCCGAGCGGCACTACGGTCGCCGGGTCGGTACCCAGGAGCTGAAGCGCCTGTTGGCCGACGAGATCGCGGCGATCCTGGGGCCCGTCGCCAAACCGCTGCCGCTGTTCGGCCTGCGCCCGCAGGTGGTGCTGGTCGTGGGCGTCAACGGCTCGGGCAAGACGACGACGATCGGCAAGCTGGCCTCGCAGCTCAAGGCCGCGGGCAAGCGCGTGGTCATCGCCGCGGGCGACACCTTCCGCGCAGCGGCGGTCGAGCAGCTTCAGGTCTGGGGCGAACGGGCGGGTGTGCCGGTGATGGTCGCGCCCGCCGGCTCGGACCCCGCCTCGCTGGCTTTCGAGGCGTTTCAGCGGGCCGAAGACGAGGGCGCGGACCTGCTGCTGATCGACACCGCGGGCCGGCTGCAGAACCGCCAGGATCTGATGGAGGAGCTGGCCAAGATCGTCCGGGTTCTGCGCAAGAAGGACCCCAGCGCGCCGCATAACACCGTGCTGGTGCTGGATGCCACGACCGGCCAGAACGCGGTCGCCCAGGTCGAACTTGTCGGCGACCGCAACCAAGACGCCGCCCTTGGCCGTGCCGTCCAGCTTGGTCATGATCAAGCCTGAGACCTTCGCTGTCTCCTTGAACGCCTCAACTTGGGACAAGGCATTCTGACCCACCGTCGCATCAAGAACCAGCACACTGTGAT
>JBCCMW010000287.1:0-5502 GCA_039026175.1 Pseudomonadota bacterium | reverse complement strand
GCGTGCTCTCCTATGCGGTGCCGTTTCTCATCCTGCTGGGTGTCGTCGTCTTCGTGCACGAATATGGCCACTACATCGTGGGGCGCTGGTGCGGGATCGGCGCGCGGGTGTTCTCGATCGGCTTTGGCAAACCGCTCTACGCCTGGACGGATCGGCGCGGCACGCAATGGCAGGTGGCGGCCCTGCCGCTGGGCGGCTTCGTCAAATTCGTGGGCGACATGGACCCGGCCTCGGCCGGCAAGATCAAGGGCCCGCAAGACGCGGCCGATCAGGCCGACGCCGATGACGATGACGAACCGGTGCTGAGCGCGGAGGAGCTGAAGGTCGCCTTCCACATGGCGCCGCTCTGGAAGCGTGCGGCGACCGTGGTCGCGGGCCCGGTGTTCAACTTCATCCTGTCCATCGTGATCTTCGCGGGCATCGCGCTGACCAGCGGCCAGTCGACCAACGTGCCGCTGATCGGGGCCGTGACGGACGAGCTGCCCGACACCGTGCCGCTGAGGGCGGGCGACCGGGTGATCGCGGTCGGCGGGGTCGAGGTCGACACCTACCGGCTGATGGTCGAGGAGATCTACCGCGCCGACGGGGCACCCACGACCGTGCGGCTGGAGCGGGACGGCGAACAGATCGACGTCGAGATCGTCTACCCGCTGCCGACCGAGGTGAACTTCGCGCGGCCAGGCGACCCGGCCTCGGGCGCGGGCATCGTGGTCGACGATGTGATCACCAAGATCAACGATCTGGAGGTCAGCTCGTTCCAGCAGATCCGCCTGGCCACGCGCGAACTGACGCCCGGTGCGCCCGTCGACGTGACGGTGCTGCGCGACGGCGAGGAGATGGTGTTCACCTTCGTGCCCGAGATGATCCCGCGCATGGACCCCGTGACGGGCGAGCGGGACGTGCCGCAGCCGACGCTCGGCATCTCGTTCCAGGGGGCCGGCGGGCTGCAGCCGGGGCGCGAGAGCGTGGGCCCGATCACGGCCGTGTGGTCGGGCGTGCAGAGCACGGTCAACGTGGTCACCGTGACGGTCAACTTCCTTGGCGACATCATCTTCGAGGATGCGCCGGCCGAGCAGATCGGCGGGCCCATCGGCATCGCTCAGGTCGCCAAACAGCAGGCCGAGCGCGGCATCGGCGACCTGATCGTGCTGGTCGCGTTCCTCTCGACCTCGATCGGGATGCTGAACCTGATGCCGATCCCGGTGCTGGACGGTGGGCACCTGATGTTCTTCTCGGCCGAGGCCGTGCGCGGCCGTCCCGTCAGCGAGCGGATCCAGGAGTACGGCACCGCCATCGGCCTGTCGCTCGTCCTGTTGCTCATGGTGTTCGCGACGTATAACGACATCGTACGGTTGATCGAGGCATAGAGGGACGGCGGCACCCGCCAGCACGTCCCCACCAAGGCAGGACAGCCGGCCGCCGGGGCGCAGCACCCGCGGCGCACGGGACGGGCAGGGAGACGGGTGTCATGCGGCTTACCCACCAAGGGGCGGCCGACGGACCGGCAGGCTCGAGCGCTGGCGCGCCCCGGCCGCGGGGCGTCGCGACGGTTTGGTTGCGCGCGCTGGCGCTGGCGGTGCTCGGCGCGCTGGCCTGGTCGGCGACGACCGGTGACGCGCGGGCCCAGGTCTCTCCGGGCCCGGCGGTCACCACGCCCGAGGCGGCGGCCCAGGTCCGCCAAGGCTTCGTGGTGCGCGGCAACCGGCGCATCGAGGTCGACACCATCATCGCGCTCACCGAAATCGTACCCGGCCAGACCGTCACCCCGGCCGTCGTGAACGAGGCGGTGCGCAAACTGTTCGCCAGCGGTCTGTTTCGCGACGTGCGCATCACGCCGAGCGGCGGCAGGCTGGTGATCGAGGTGGTGGAGAACCCGTCGATCAACGTGATCGCGTTCGAGGGCAACGACGCGCTGTCGGATGACGTGCTGCGCCAGATCGTGTCGCTGCGCCCGCGTCGGCCCTTCACGCCCGCGCGCGCCGAGCAGGACGCCCAGGCGATCATCGAGGTCTACCGCCGTACCGGCCGCTTCGGCGCGCAGGTCGAGCCCGTGCTGATCGAGCGCGAGCAGAACCGCGTCGACGTGGTGTTCGAGATCTCGGAGGGCGAGCTGACCGGCGTCACGTCGATCGATTTCGTGGGCAACGAGGCGTTCTCGGACCGGCGCCTGCGCGGCGAGATCGAGACGTCGGAGTCGGGCATTCTGTCCAACTTTATCTCGACCGACCTGTACGACCCCGACCGGCTGGAGCTGGACCGCGAGCTTTTGCGCCAGTTCTACCTGGAGAACGGCTACGCCGATTTCACGGTGCTGTCGGCCACGGCGGAACTGGCGCCCGACGCCTCGGGCTTCTTCATCACGTTCACTGTCGAGGAGGGGCCGGTCTATACGTTCGGCGAGTTCGACGTGAGCGTGCAGGCCGAGGGGCTGGAGCCCGAGGATTTCCTGGCGCTGATCCCCGACGATCTGACCGGCGAGACGTACGACGCGTCCGAGGTCGAGGAAATCGCGGACGCGATGACCGAGCTGGCCGGGCAGGAGGGCTTCGCCTTTGTCCGCGTGCGCCCCCGCCCACGCAAAAACGTCGACGAGTTGACCATCGACATCGTGTTCGAACTGGACGAGGGGAACCGTATCTTCATCGAGCGGATTGACATCGTCGGCAACACCTCGACGCTGGACCGGGTGATCCGGCGCGAGATGGGGGTGATCGAGGGCGATGCCTTCGATGCCCGCCGGATCCGCGAGGCACAGGGCCGGATCCGCGCGCTCGGTTACTTTTCGCGCGTCGACATCGACGCGAGCGAGGGTTCCGCCCCCGACCGCGCCATCCTGACGGTGCAGGTAGAGGAACGCTCGACCGGCTCGCTTTCGCTGGGTCTGGGGTTCTCGACCTCGGCCGGTCCCATCGGTTCGGTCGCGCTCAGCGAGCGCAATTTCCTCGGCCGCGGGCAGGAGGTGCGTGCCACCGTCACCGCAGCCGGCGCGACCCAGGTCTACGACTTCTCGTTCACCGAGCCCAAGGTGCTGGATCGCGACCTTGCCGTCGGTTTTCGGGCATTCTTCATCGACGACGACCGCGAGGAGGAGAGCTCGTTCAACCAGGTCCGCGGCGGTGTGACGCCGACCGTGAGCTTTCCGCTGGGCGAGCGCACCGATTTGTCGCTGCGCTATTCGGTTCGTTTCGACGATATCCAGGTCGAGAACGCCGCCTCGCCCGCGATCCAGGCTGAAGACGGCAGCACCCTGACATCCCTGGTCGGCTATACGCTGACCTACGATGCCCGCAACGACCCGATCGAGCCGACGGGCGGCTATCTCGCGACCTGGGAGAACGACATCGCAGGGCTCGGCGGCGACCAGCGCTTTGTGCGCGGGCGCGCTCGGGTAAAGGCCTGGCAGGGCCTGTTCGGCGACGACGTGATCCTGAGCTGGGAGCTGGAAGGCGGCGCCGTGTTCGGCTTTGCCAACAGCGACGTGAACATCACCGAGCGCTACTTCCTGGGCGGCGACAGCTTCCGTGGCTTTGCCATCGACGGGCTCGGCCCGCGCGACGTGGCAACTGACGACGCGCTGGGCGGCAACATCTTCCTGGCCTCACGGCTCGAGGTGTCGTTCCCGCTGGGCCTGCCCGAGGAGCTGGGCATCTTCGGCGGCGTGTTCGTCGATGCGGGCACCCTGTTCCAGCTCGACAACACCGTGTTCGGCGCGACGGTGATCGACGACACCGCGTCGCTGCGCGTCGCCGCGGGCGGTCTGCTGTTCGTCGACACGCCCTTTGGGCCGATCGAGCTGTCGGTGGGTGTCCCGCTGATCAAGGAGGATTTCGACGAGGACGAGATCTTCCGCTTCGCCATCGGCACCCGTTTCTAAGCGATGCGGCGGCGGGCGGTTATCCGCGGTCTGGCGGCGGCCGGCCTGACGGTCGCCGGCGCGGGCGGGGGGGCCTCGGCCCAGCGCTTGGCCCAGCGTCTGGACGACCGGCCGCGGGTGCTCGTCGTCTCGCGCAGTTCCGTGCTGGAGGACAGCGCTGCCGCGCGGGCCCTGGCCGAACAGGAGCGCCGGCTGAGCGCCGCGCTGCAGCGCCAGGTCGACGAGGTCAAAGCGGCGCTGGCCGAGGAGGAGGAGACCCTCGCCGTCGAGCGTCCGAACTTGGATCCGGCCGAGTTCGAAGCCCGCGCCCAGTCGTTCCGCAACCGTGTGGTGGTCGAGCGGCGCGATGCCCAGCGCAAGGCGGCAGCGCTGCAGCAGGTGTTTCGCGAGGCGCGGCGCCAACTGGTCGATGCGCTGGACCCGATCCTGGAGGAGATCCGCGTCGACAGCGGCGCCGACGTGATCGTGTCGACCGAGAGCGTGCTGGCCGCGGCGCCGGGCGCGGACGTGACCGACGCGGTGCTGGCCGCCTATGACGCCCAGGTGACCGTGCCTGCGGTGCGGCTGCCGCCGGATCTGGCCGACTTGGCGCGGCCCACGCTGCCCGCCCCGGCCCCGCAGGATTGACCGCGACCGTCCCGGCCGCGGCGCGCGGCGGGCCAGGGGGCGGCGGTCGGCGATCCGGCCCCCAGGGCTGGCGCGTCACCCGGCCCGTCGGCGCCGGGGTCACCGGACCTTGGATGGCCGCAGGGGTGTTGCCACGGGCCGCTGCCGGCGGCGCACCGGCGGCGGCTTGACCTCGCACATGGGCCTTGCGAAACCCAGGACGACCGCTGTCGAGGCTGCCGAGATGACCACCCGAACCGAGAGCGCCGCGCCCGCACACGTCGACCCCGAGGCGGCCGACACCGTGCCGCCGCCGCCCACCGCCGACCTGGCGCGGGTGATGCGCTGCATCCCGCACCGCTTTCCGTTCCTGCTGATCGACCGGGTCGAGGCGATCCGCGCGGGCGAGAGCGCCGTCGGCATCAAGCTCGTCACCATCAACGAGCCCCACTTCCAGGGTCATTTTCCCGCCGAGCCGATCATGCCCGGCGTGCTGATTGTCGAGGCGATGGCCCAGACGGCCGGCGTGCTGGTGGTCGAGACGCTGGGCCGGGTGGACGACGATCTGCTGGTCTATTTCATGACGATCGACAAGACCCGCTTCCGCCGCAAGGTCGTGCCGGGCGATGTGCTGGAGCTGCACGTGTCGATCCAGCGCTCGCGCGGGCCGGTGTGGAAGTTCGCCGGCATCGCCCGGGTCGGCGACGACGTGGCTGCCGAGAGCGAGTTCTCGGCGATGATCATCGACGAGAACGACAGCCGCCGCGGCGGCGGCAGTGCCGGCGGCCGCGGTGGTGAGCCGGGTGCCAAGCGGGGTTCGGATCGCGCCGCCCAGTCGGGTCCAGGGTCAGGTACAGCGTCGGGTTCCGGGTCGGGCACCGGGTCGGGCACCGGGCAGAGCAGTGTTTCCGGCACCGCTTCTGGCACCGGGCAGAGCACTGTTTCTGGCACCGCTTCTGGCACCGGGCAGAGCACCGTTTCGGGCACTGGGCAGAGCACCGGGCAAGGCACCGAGCAGGGCG
>JBCCMW010000286.1:0-5518 GCA_039026175.1 Pseudomonadota bacterium | reverse complement strand
TGCGCCCGGCGCGGGCGTGCGCCTCGAACAGCCCGGGACCCAGGCCCGCGGCCGCCACGCTGGCGGGGCCGACGCGAAAGCGCTGGGTGGTCTCGCCGAAATCCGCCTCGATGGCGGTGGGCGCGCCGGCCTCGGGCGCGCGGCGGCCCGGCGTCTCGACGAAGAGATCCAGCAGCCCGACGCGGCCCCGCCAGCGTGGCGGCCGCGGGCCTGGGTCCCGGGCTGTTCGAGGCGCACGCCCGCGCCGGGCGCATGCCGGTGCGCGAGCTGCTGGCCCCGGCCGTTGCGGCGGCGCGCGAGGGGTTCGCGGTGCGCGCGTTCGAGGCCCGCCTCGGCACCATCGTCGCGCCGATCCTGACGGCCAGCGACAGCGCGCGCGCGCTGTTCTGCGATGCGGCGGGGCGGCCGCTGGCCGAGGGCGAGCGCTTTGCCAACCCCGCCCTCGCCGACGTGCTGGAGGTCATGGGGCACGAGGGGCCGGACCTGGTGTCCCGGGGCGAGGTGGCCGCCGCGCTGGCCGCCGCCTGTGCGGGCGAGGGCCATCTACGGCGCGCGGACCTGGCCGCCTGGCGCCCCGTCGCGCGCACGCCGATCCAGGTCGCACGGGGCGACACCCGGCTGTGGCTGAACCCGCCGCCGGCGCTGGGCGGTGCGCTGATCGCCGCGGCGCTGGCGCTGCTGCCGCGCGGCGCCGACGCGGCGGCCGCGGCCCAGGCCTTTGCGGTGACGGCGCTGGCCCGGGCGATGAGCCGGATCGACGAGGATGCCGCCGCGGGGCGCGCCTGGCTGAGCCAGGCGGCCGTGGTCGAGCGGCTGGCAGCGCTGACCGACCGACCGGCAGAGGTCTGGCTCGCCGCCGCGGCCGATGGCGCGCGCGCGGGGCTGGCGGTGCGCGGCACGACCCATATCTCGGCGATCGACCATCGGGGCAACGCAGCGGCGCTGACCCTGTCGAACGGCACGGGGGCGGGCTTCGTGGTGCCGGGCACCGGGATCATGCCCAACAACATGCTGGGCGAGGACGATCTGGTGCCGCCGCTGCCCGACGGCGCGCCGGGGCGTTGGGTGCCGGGGGTGCGGCTCGCCTCGATGATGGCGCCGACGCTGATGGCCTGGCCCGACGGGCGCGTCGCGGCACTGGGCTCGGGCGGCTCGAACCGCATCCGAACCGCCCTGGCCCGCGTCGCGCAGCGCCTGGTCGACGACGCCCGCGCCGGAGCACCGCCCGATCTGGAGGCCGCCGTCGCCGCCCCGCGGCTGCATGTCGAGGGGGTGGGCGAGACGACCGCGCTGGACTACGAGCGCGAGGGCCTGGCCGAGGCCGAAGAGCGGGCGCTGCTGGACGCCTGGCCCGGCGACTGCCGGGTGCTGGGCTGGGACCGGCCGTCGATGTTCTTCGGCGGCGTGCACGCGGTGGCGCGAGATGCGGCCGGCAACCCCGTCGCCGCCGCCGATGCACGCCGCGCCGGCCACGCGATGACCGGCCTCTGATACCGGTCCCTGACGCCACTCAGGGAGAAAAAACACTGGGGCGAAGACCCTGGGGCGAAGACCCTGGGGCGAAGACCCTGGGGCGGAGACCCTGGGGCCGAAACTTTGGGGCCAGAACGCTGGGGCCAGAACCTTCCGGCCGGAACCCGAAACGCGCCCCCAAACCGACGGCGCCCGCGGGTGGCGGGGTCAGGGCGCGGACCATGCCTCTAGTGCGGCGCGGGCGACGGCAGCACCGTGCGTCTCCTGCACGAAATGGCCGGCGTCGGGCAGCATCAATGGCGGCCGCGCGATGCCCAGGATCTGGTGCATCCGCTGCATCAGCCACGGGGGGATCAGCACATCGCCCTCGCCGATCGCCATGAACCCCTCGCCCTGCCAGGTCGAGCCCCACCAGCGGGCCGCGCGGCGCGAGACGTCGACGCCCTCCATCTCGGGCTCGGTCATCACCAGGAAGGGAAAGCGCCGCGCCCCGGCACGATAGCGCGCGTCCGGGAACGGCGCGGCATAGGCCGCAGCCACCGTGTCGCCCATCCCCGGCACGTAACGCTGGAACAGCGCGGCCATGTCATAGTCGGGCGTCGTGCGGTGGAAATCGCGCCAGGCATCGAACCCCTCGGTACTGCCGCCGCCGAGCCCCAGCACCGTGTTCATCGCCAGCAGCCGCTCGAACCGGTCGTCCATCTCGGGCGGGATGGTCAGGCCCAGGATCCCGCCCCAGTCCTGCACAACCAGGGTGATACGCCGCAGATCCAATGCCTCGATCAGCGCGATCAGGCTCTGGCGGTGAAAGCCGAAGGTGTAGACGGCGTCCTCGACCGGCTTGTCCGACCGGCCGAAGCCGAACAGGTCCGGCGCCACGACCCGAGCCCCGGTCGCGAGGAACACCGGGATCATCGAGCGGTAGAGAAAGCTCCAGCTGGGCTGACCGTGCAGGCACAGAAAGACCTGGGCGGCGTCCTCGGGGCCCTCGTCGATGCGCGCCAAGCGAAGGCCCGGGTAGCCCGGCAGATCGTCGCGATAGCGGGGCGTCCACGGAAAGTCGGGCAGGCCGAGGAAGCGCTCGTCGGGGGTCCGCAGGGCATCGATCTGGGGCATGGTGGGTCTCGGCGCAGGGGCGCCCGATGCAACCGGGACCGGCAGGGCGGGTCAACCCGGATCGGATTGCACCGATGCGCTTCGGCGGGCCGATGGGCCGGGCGCGCTGTGGCGGACTGTGCTGTCCTGGGATGGAAGCGCGTCGAGCGGTCAAATTGGGGCGCAAGGTTATTCCCCTGCCGGAATGCCGCGGGTAATGATCTTGCTCGACGCTTGACGAGCTTGCAGGGGATCGGCTAGCCGACCACAAACGAGGATGCTGCACCGCAGCGGCACTCTGCGCGCGAGACCATCGTGCGAGAAAGCCCGCGGGACGATCCCGCGACAGTGCCCCGCGGGACAGTCCCGCGAGAGTGGGCGCAATATGACCTGCGACCCTGCCCATGAGGAGGCCGCCATGACCGACGACGCCGCCGACCTGATCGCCGAAGCGCCCGTCGCGACACCCGGCGCGACGCCCAGCGCCGATGCCGGTGCGCCCCGGATGCTGGTGGACGACCCGGCGCTGGTCGTCGTGGTGGCCGAGGCTGCCGTCGCCGCGCGTGCGCTGGCCGATACGGCGCGCAACCGGCTGGCCGCGCGTGTGCGTCGCGGGGCTCGGGTCTCGAACGGGCTGATCGAGGCCGAGCAGTACGCCGCCCACGGTCTGGCCTGGCTGGCCACCTATGCCGAGGCGCTGGCCCAGATGGCCGGCTGGGCCGAGCGGCTGCAGGCCGGCGGCCGGTTCGGCGAGATCGAGCGGCTGATCCTGGCGCTGGCCGCGGGCGAGTACCTGGCCGAGATCCAGGGCGGCATCCCGATGAGCCAGGGCGAGATGGTGCGCCCCGCCGACCTCGGCCTCGGCCCCGACGACCTGGCCCCGCTGGCAGCACCCCGCCTGGCGCGGCTGGTGCGCGAGGGGTCGGGCCAGGCCACGCGCCTGCGCCTGGCCGCCCTGTTGGCCGAGCGCGAGGGCGCCGCGACCTTCGGCGACTGCGGGCTGGACGAGGACATGGAGATGGTCCGCGACCAGTTCCGCCGCTTTTCGGCCGAGCGGGTCGCGCCGCACGCGCACGAGTGGCACCTGGCCGATCAGCTGGTCCCCGATGCGGTGATCGACGAGATGGCCGAGCTTGGCGTCTTCGGCCTGACCATCCCCGAGGAGCACGGCGGCGCCGGTATGGGCAAGACCGCCATGTGCGTGGTGTCCGAGGAGCTGTCGCGCGGCTGGATCGGCGTGGGCTCGCTGGCCACCCGCACCGACATCGCGGCCGAGCTGGTGATCTGCGGCGGGACCGAGGCGCAGAAGGCGCACTACCTGCCCAAGCTCGCCTCGGCCGAGATCCTGCCGACGGCGGTGTTTACCGAGCCCAACACGGGCTCGGATCTCGGCGCGCTCCGCACCCGTGCGGTGCGCGAGGGCGCGGACTGGGTGATCACCGGCAACAAGACCTGGATCACCCACGGCGCGCGCACCGACCTGATGACCGTGCTGGCCCGGACGGACCCCGCGACCGACAACTATGCCGGGCTGTCGATGTTCCTGGCGCCCAAGACGCGCGGCGACTGCGCCGAGCCGTTCCCCGACGCCACGCTGGCCGGCGGCGAGATCGAGGTGCTGGGGTACCGCGGCATGAAGGAATACACCCTGGCGCTGGACGGCCACCGCGTGGCCGGCGACGCGCTGCTGGGCGGGGTCGAGGGCCAGGGCTTCAAGCAGCTCATGCAGACCTTCGAGAGCGCGCGGATCCAGACCGCGGCGCGCGCCATCGGCGTGGCCCAGTCGGCGCTGGACGTCGGGCTGCGCTACGCCCAAGAGCGCGTCGCCTTCGGCAAGGCGCTGGTCGCCTTCCCGCGTGTCGCCGCCAAGCTGGCGATGATGGCGGCGGAGATCATGGTGGCGCGCCAGCTAACCTATTTCTCGGCGCGCGAGAAGGACCAGGACCGGCGCTGCGACCTGGAGGCGGGGATGGCCAAGCTGCTGGGCGCCCGCGTCGCCTGGGCCGCGGCCGACAACGCGCTGCAGATCCACGGCGGCAACGGCTTTGCGCTGGAGTATCCGGTCAGCCGCATCCTGTGCGACGCGCGCATCCTGAACATCTTCGAGGGCGCGGCCGAGATCCAGGCCCAGGTCATCGCCCGCCGGTTGCTGGAAACCGCCTGATCCCGGACCCCTGGACCCCTGGACCCCCGGACCCCTGGACCCTTGCGCACGTGGCGCGGTCCCGGGCACGGGGCGCGCCGTCGAGCAGGGCAGGCGGTCAGCGGCGCGAGGCGCCGGTATCGCGAAAGCGCAGCACCGACAGCGGCGGGAAGAAGACCCGGATCTCCTCGCACGTCACGTTGCCGGCCACGGGGATGCGCTCGGACGTGCCCTCGAACCCGCCCAGGCGGCGGAAGAAGGCGCGCGCGCCCTCGTTGCTGCGGGTCACGTAGCACCACATCCGCTCGCGTCCGCCGGCCGCCAGGTCCCGCGCCAGCCGCGCCATCAGCGCCGAGCCGACGCCCCGTCCGCGCAGCGTGGGCGCGGTGTGCAGCGCCACCAGGTGATCGATCGCGCGGTCGCGCGGGTCCTGCAGCGTCGCGACAAAGCCGGCCAGTCGGCGGTGCTCGTCCATCGCCACGCGCAGCACCGCGCCGGGCGGCAGGCGGCCCACGGAGCGCTGCCACAGCAAACGGAGCTCGGCCTCCAGCCCCGCGGGCTGTTCGTCGACCTTCAGGTCCGGGACGTAGATCTCGCGCCAGGCAGCCGAGTGCAGCGCGGCCAGTGCATCGATGTCCGACGGGATGGGCGCGCGGATGATGAGGCCCATGGCCATGGCGTGTCCCCCTGTTCGCGGCCGTCTCCGACCTCGCTAGTCCTGCGGCGTCCCGGTCGCCGCGTCCTGAGCCCGGGCCGCGGCCCAGACGCGTCGCCGACCCTCGGCCCGCGCGGCGGCGGCGGCGGCGG
>JBCCMW010000285.1:0-5525 GCA_039026175.1 Pseudomonadota bacterium | reverse complement strand
GATTGATCATCCGCCAGGGGTCCACCCCAAAGTGCTGTGCCCCGGTCGCTGACAGGGCAGACCGACCGCGCGATGAACCCGCCATGCGTCAAAGCCTGATCCCGTCCAGCCTTGCCCCGCCCTTTGCCCGCTATGCCCACGGCGTCGCGGTGCCGGCCGGATGGCGGCTGGTGGTGACCTCGGGCCAGCTCGGCATCGATCCGGGCGGGGCCGTGCCACAGGGTGCCCGCGCCCAGGCCGACCTGTGGTTTGCGGCCTGTGGCGCGATCCTCGCGGCGGGTGGAATGACGGCGGCCGACACGATCCGCATCAACGCGTTTGTCACCGACCGGGCGCACATGCCGGGCTACATGGCCGCCCGCGATGCCTGGCTGGCCGAGGTGCCCGAGGATGCTTTGCCAGCCTCCACCCTGGTCATCGTCTCTGGCTTCACCCGGCCCGAATTCCTGGTTGAGGTTGAGGTCACCGCCGCGGCGCCTTGACCGCGGGCAGCCGCGCGCCCTAGGTCTGCGCCCTGGATCGGCCCTCGACGCCGGTGCACCCCCGAAACCCAACCCAGGTCTGCGCATGCGCATTGACTTGCCGCCCCTCGCCCGCCTTGCGGCGCTGTCCTATGACACCGTGATCGACGTGCGGGCCCCGGCAGAGTTCGCAGAAGACCGGCTGCCCGGCGCGATCAACCTTCCCGTCCTCTCCGATGCCGAGCGGGCGCGGGTCGGCACGATCTATGTGCAAGAGGCACCGTTCAAAGCGCGCAAGATCGGGGGCGCCCTGGTGGCCCGCAACATTGCGGCGCATCTCGACGGCCCGCTGGCGGGCAAGGACGGTGCGTGGCGCCCGCTGGTCTATTGCTGGCGCGGGGGCCAAAGGTCGGGTGCCTTCGCCCTGTGGCTGCGGGAGGTTGGCTGGCGGGTCGACACCCTCGCCGGGGGCTATCAAAGCTACCGCCGGGCGGTTGTTGCGCAGCTCTACGATCACCCGGTGCCGCACCGGATCGTGCTGCTCGATGGCGATACCGGCACCGCAAAGACCGCGCTTTTGCATCGTGTGGCGGCGCGCGGCGGGCAGATTGTCGACTTGGAGGGGCTCGCCAACCACCGCGGCTCGGTGCTCGGCATCCGGCCCGGTGGCCAGCCGAGCCAAAAGATGTTCGAGAGCCGGATCTCGGCCGCCCTTGCGGCGCTCGATCCAACGCGTCCCGTTCTCATCGAAGCCGAGAGCAGCAAGGTCGGCAATCTCCTGGTGCCCCCAGCGCTGTGGAAGGCGATGCGCACCGCACCGCGGATCCAGATCACCGCACAGCCGGAGGAGCGGGCGCGCTATCTGTGCCGCGCATATGCCGACCTCTTCGCCGATTTGCCGGCCTTTCAGCACCAACTCGGCCTGCTCGCGCGGATCCAGGGCCACGCCCGCGTTGCAAAGTGGCAAGAGATGGCGGCGGAAGGTGCCTTTGAGCCCCTGGTCCGCGATCTGATCGACTGCCACTATGACAGCCGTTATCGCCGCGCCCGCCAGGGAACGCCCGAGCCCGCGCTGCACGTGACAACGACGCTCGACGCCGACGGGTTGGACCGCACAGCCGACGGAGTGTGCGCCGCCATGGCCGAGATTGCGCCGATGTCCGTCGTGGCATGACGCGGGGCGCGTCCCGCCGCACGGACTGGCCCCCCGCGCGGCTCTTGGAGACCCTGCGACAAACGCAAGTGACGCGCGCCTACACCGCCGAGATCGCCGGCGGCCCGTCGATGAGCCGTCCCACCCGCGCCGCGCTCACGCCCGCCTGTCGCAGCGCCGCAAGCGTCGCACCCACTGCGCCCTCCGGCACCGCGGCAAGCAATCCCCCGGCGGTCTGCGGGTCGAACAGCACCTCGGCGCGCGGCGCCTCCCCGATGGTGATATGCGCCGCCACGGCACGCCGGTTGGCCGGCCAGAGGCTGGAGCGCAGTCCGGTCGATGCCAAGGCCAGGACGCCTGGATAGGTGGGCACCGCGTCCAGCGTCACCTCCGCCCCGCAGGTGGAGGCGCGACACAGGCCCAACAGGTGCCCCGCAAGGCCAAACCCGGTGACATCGGTCATCGCATGTGCGGGGCCGGCCAGGATGGCGGCGGCCGCCCCCTGGCTCTGCCCCATGGCGTCGAGCGTGGCAGCCAGATCCGGCCCCTGAGCCCTCAGCCGCATCGCCGCCGCCAGCAGCACGCCGGAGCCGATCGGCCGCGTGAGCACCAGCGCATCTCCCACCTGCCCCCCAGCAAGGGTGAGCGGCGCGCCCGCGCAGATCCCCGTCACCGTAAAGCCCACCGTCAGCGCGTCGCCATAGCTGCTGTGGCCGCCGACGACCTCCGCGCCCTCCACGGCAAAGGTCGCACCCGCGGTTTGGGAGATCTCGGCCAGGGTCGCCGCCGCCATCTCGGCCGTCATATGCGGCAGGATCACGGTTGACAGCGCCACCTGCGGCTGACCGCCCATCGCCCAGATATCGCCCATCGCGTGAACAGCCGCGATGCGTGTCAGCGTGACCGGATCCTTGGTGAAAGCCCGCAGATGGTCTGTCGACAGCACCTGCATGCGCCCCGCACCGAGATCGAGCACCGCCGCATCGTCGCTTGGCTGGCTGAGCACATCGGCGCGACGGGGCGCAGGCATGGCAGCCAGGGCGCTGCCCAAGGCGCCTGCGCCGATCTTGGCGCCACATCCCGCGCAAGGCAGGGCGGTGCTGCCAGATTCAGGCTCCCCCTTGGCGCGCGGCCGCGGCAAGGCCGGCAGGGGCATCTGCGGCAAGTCGATGAATTTGCGCATGAACGCGCGGTCGATCCGATCCTTCACCGTCCAAAGCCAGGGCCCCGCGAGGGAGAGAGGCCCCCGGTCGCCCACCGCGTCTTGCCCGCCGAGGGAAATCAGCTTCAGATAGGCGCCCTGGGGCCGAAAGCTCCGCCGTTGCAGCCCGGCCAAATCGGCCCGCAGGTTATGGTGCAACACGGGCGCGGCGCGCACGGCATAGACCCCGGCCTTGGGCAGCGGGTGATCGGCGAAATGGCAGCAGTCGCCGGCGGCATAGATCCTCGGGTCGGCGACCGACCGCAGGGTGCTGTCCACGGTGAGATAGCCGTCCGTATGCGGCAGCCCGAGCGTCGCGACCCAATCGTGCGGCCGCGCGCCCGCGGCGCCGACGGTGAGCGCGGCCGGAATCTGTCGCGCGCCGGTGACATGCACCGCATCGGCGGTGACCTCCGTCACGCGCGCCCGCTCCAGCAGTCGGATCCCGTCGCGCCGCAACCGCTCAAAGATCCGCTGCCGGGTGCGCTGTGTTAGGCCGGGCAGGGCCGTCGCCGCCTCCACCACGGTGATGCGCGGCGGCGCGCCAAGCGACGAGAGGCGGTGGTGCATGGCAAAGGCCAGCTCCACCCCCGCCACCCCGCCGCCGATCACCGCCACCTCAGGCGGCCTGCGCCCCGCGATCACCTCATCGCAAAAGCGGGCCCAGGCGGTCGCATACTGGGCCAGGGGCTTTGCTGCGACGCCATGGGCGGCGAACCCGGGCAAGGCCGGCATGTCGGACGTGATGCCCACGTCAAAGGACACCACGTCGTAGCGGACCGCCGGGTGGTCGGCGATGAGGAGATGGCGCGCCCCACGGTCGAGCCCAGTCGCCGCGCCGATGACAAGCCGCGCCCCCGCAGCCTCGGCCAATCGCACCAGGTCGATCTCCAACGCATCGCGCCCATAATGCCCGGCAATGTGGCCAGGCAGCATGCCTGTATAGGGCGCCGTTGCAGCCGGGTTGATCAGGGTCACCCGCGCACCCGGCAAAGGCCGCATGGCCCAACGGCGAAGCACCAGCGCATGGGCATGGCCACCGCCCACGAGCACCAGGTCTCGGGTCAGGGGCACGGGTCTTTGCATCGGCGTATCCTCCGCTATCTCACGGCGACAGAGGCAAGGAAACGCGGGAAGGACAAGCGATGGCGGATGGACAGATCGCAGCAGGCCGGGCGCCGACGGCGACGGTTCCCGGCGGCCTCCTGCGCTGGCTTGTGGCGTTGCTGGCCGTCGTTGCCATCGGCACGGCGCTCTGGGCCCTGGAGCGTGAGGGCGCCGGGGTCGATCGCGTGGCGCTTGAGATCGGCGAGACGCCGGCGACGCTCTATACCCAGCGGGATGCGCCGCCTGGCCCGCTTGTGGTCGTCGCGCATGGGTTTGCCGGCTCGCGCCAGTTTATGGAGGCGTTTTCGCTGACGTTGGCGCGGTCGGGCTATGCGGCGCTGGCCTTCGACTTTCGCGGCCACGGCCGCAACCCTCGGCCTATGTCCGGCGATGTGGAGGCTGAGACCGGCACGACCGCCTTGCTGATGGACGAGATCGCCGCGGTCATCGCCGCAGGCCAGGCGCGGCCAGAAGTGGGGGACGGCTTAGCCCTGGTTGGGCACTCCATGGCCACCGACCTTTTGGTGCGCGAGGCGGCGCGCCGCGAGGATGTCGATGCCATCGTGGCTGTGTCGATGTTTTCCCGCGTTGTGACGCCGACCGAGCCCCAACGGCTGCTCATGGTCACCGGCCAGGCCGAGGGACATTTGCGAGAGTTCGCGGTGGGCGCGTTGCAGTCCGTCGACAGCAGCGCCTCCGAGGGCGACACCGCGCAGTCCGGCGATGTGATCCGCCGCGCCGTCGTGGCGCCGGGCGTGGAGCATGTGGGCGTGCTCTATTCCCGCACCACACTGACCGAGATGCGCGACTGGCTCGATGCCACCTTCGACCGGGAGAGCGCCGGCCCGGTTGTGCAGCGGGGGCCCTGGGTGGCCCTGCTCCTCGCCGGTATCATGGCCCTGGCCTGGCCACTGTCGGCCCTGTTGCCCCGATCGGGGACGCCGGTGACCGTGCCCAGTTGGCGCGTCGTCGCCTTGGCGAGCTTTGGCCCGGCCCTGGCCACACCGCTCCTGCTCTGGCCGCTGGATGTGTCGGTGCTGCCGGTGCTGGTCGCCGACTACCTCGCGTTGCATCTGGGCCTCTACGGCCTGTTGCAGCTTGCCGTGCTGTGGCTGCTCGGGGTGCGGCCCTCCCGTGGTCCCCTCTGGCCGGCCCTGGCGCTCGCCGCCTGGGGCATTGGCGTCTTCGGCCTGGCGCTCGACAGCTACGGGGCGAGCTTCTTCCCCCATGCGGGGCGCTGGCCGATTGTTGGGGCGGTGATGCTCGGGGCCGTGCCCTTCATGGTCGCCGACGCCCTCGCGACGGCCGGCGGCCAGGCGCCCTGGCCCCGGCGTCTCACCGTTCGTGTCGCGATGCTGGGGTCCCTGGGGATCGCCATCGCGCTCGACTTTCAAGCGCTGTTCTTCCTGATAATGATCCTGCCCATTGTGCTGTTGTTCTTCCTGATCTTTGGCACCATGGGCGCCTGGGTCGGGCGGAGAACGGGGCCGTTGGCACCTGGCCTGGCGCTCGGGTTGATCTTTGGCTGGGCGATTGGTGTCAGCTTCCCGCTATTCGCGGGCTGATCCAGGCTATAGCCGCATGCGAAGTACCTGGATCACCT
>JBCCMW010000284.1:0-5541 GCA_039026175.1 Pseudomonadota bacterium | reverse complement strand
GGCCGCGGCCGTCGGCGCCGGGCTGGCCGTTTGGTTGGGCACGACGACGGTCGCGGCCACCCACGCCTCGGCCCGCCAGGTGGCCAGCGTCGCATGCCCGGCTTCGACCACATGCGCGGCGGCAAACAGGGCGAAGGCGCCCGCCGCAATCGTCAGCAGCAGCGCGGCCCAGGCCACGGCGGCCCGCAACGCACGGCGCACGAACCCGCCCAGCACCTGGCCGACCGTCGCGCATGGCCCGTGCACGGCGGTGCCGATGGCCGCAGGCACCGCGATGGCGAGTCCGGCGACCGTCAGCGCCAGCGGCAGCGACGCCTCGGGCGCGGTCATCGCCGCATCGGCCCAGTCCAGCACGGTCGGAATGCCGCTGCTGGCGATCCAGTAGAGGCCGCCCAGCACGGCGATGCCGATCAGCAGGCTCAGACCCTCGCCCGAGCCCTGGGCGCGGCCGACAGCGCCCCCGGTCTGCGCTGCGGTGCGATGGTGCCGCTGTGCGCCGGCGTTCTGGGCGGCGACCGAACGCCCGAACGCCTCATGCTCGGCCTGTCGCGCGGCTGCGGCATGGTCGATCCGGCCCTGCTGGGTCGCGATGCTCTCGCCCGGGCCACCTATCTGACCGGTGTTCGCAGCATTCCAGCCGGCGTTGTAGTCGTTGCTCCAGTTCATAGCTGCCTCGTCTCCAATACCTCCCGAGAGGGTCCTTGTGCCCGCCCGGTGGGCCGAAAAAATGATGGGCCTCGCCAACCTACACGCCGCTGAGACCGCTTCCGTCGCATCGGTCAAAAAACCGGCGGCCGGGGCCGAGACGCGCCAGGTACGGATCGGTCGCCGAGGGGAGAGGGATGGAGCGGGTGATCGGGATCGAACCGACGACATTCAGCTTGGGAAGCTGACGTTCTACCACTGAACTACACCCGCGGCATTTGGTGGGTAGCCAGCGGCCGCGGTCGCGTCAAGCCGGCCCGCCGGTCCCCCGCCGAGACCCGCGCCCCTCCCCCGTGGCCCGCCCCCGTGGCCCGACCCAGTGGCCCGCCCCAGTGGCCCGCCCCAGTGGCCCGACCCAGTGGCCCGACCCAGTGGCCCGACCCAGGCGGCCGGACAAGACGCCCGACCCAGGCAGCCGACCGAGACACCCTACCGGGAAACCCGACCAGGACGCCCAAACGGGGCGCTCTCTAGGGCCGCTCTCTCGGGGCGCTGCGCGCCGGACCCTATGCTCGCGATCCCGGGCCCAGCCATCCATGGCCGGCTGCCCCGGCCCGGCTGCCCCGGCCCGGCTGCCCCGGCCCGGTTTCCGCGGCCCGGTTTCCGAGGCCCGGTTTCCGAGGCCCGGTTGCCCAGGTCCGGTTGCGGAGGCCCGGTCGCTAAGCCCTTTTGCCCAGACCCGGTCGCTCGCGCCCGGTTGCGCCCAACCGGCCGCACCCGGGGCGGCCACCCCGGGCGCTGTGCGGTTGACCGCGGCCGATGCGGTGTGAAGGGTTCGCGACGGGCCACGGGCCACGGGCCACGGGCCACGGGCGACGGGCGGCAGCGGGCGAGGAGAGGCCGATGGACGAGCTCTGGGCGCTGCCCGCCACCGCGATCGCCGCCCTTGTCCGCGCGCGGGCCGTCAGCGTGGTCGAGGTGACCGAGGCGGCACTCGCCCGGCTGGACGCCGTCAATCCCGCGCTCAACGCTGTGGTCCAGACCTTCGCCGACCGCGCCTTGGACGATGCGCGCACCCATGATGCGCGGCTGAGCGCGGGGCACGATCTCGGCCCCTTGGCCGGCGTGCCGATCACCGTGAAGGTCAACACCGATCAGGCGGGGCACGCCACCACCAACGGCGTCGCCCTGCAGGCCGACCGGATCGCCGAGCGCGACGCGCCGATGGTGGCCAACCTGCGCCGCGCAGGCGCCGTGGTGGTGGGACGCACCAACACGCCCGGCTTCTCGATGCGCTGGTTCTGCCGTTCGGCGCTGCATGGCGACACGCTGAACCCGCACGACGCCGCTCTGACCCCGGGCGGCTCGTCCGGCGGCGCCGGCGCGGCGGCCGCTGCGGGCATCGGCGCCTTGGCACAGGGGACCGACATCGCAGGCTCGGTGCGCTACCCGGCCTATGCGTGCAACCTGCACGGCCTGCGTCCGTCGCTGGGCCGGGTGCCCAACGCCAACGCCTCGTCGCCCGATCGCGCCATCGGGCCGCAGATCATGGCCGTCTCGGGCCCGCTGGCGCGCAGCATCGACGACGTGGCCCTGGCGCTGCGGGCGATGGCCGCCGCCGATGCCTGCGACCCCTGGCACGTCGCCATGCCGCTGGAGGGCCCGCCGCTGCCGCGGCGCTGCGCGCTGGCGCTGGCGCCCGACGGCATGGCCGTGGCGCCCGAGGTTTCCGAGGCAGTGCTGGACGCTGCGAAGGTGCTCGAGGCCGCGGGCTGGGTGGTGCAGGACGTCGAGACCCCGCCCATGCGCCCGGCCGTGGACATCAACCTGGCGCTCTGGATGGGCGATCTGCGCCAGGGTGGCGGTCTCGTGCGGATCGAAGCCGCCGAGGACCGGGACGCAACCCTGATCGGCCGGCGGCTGATGGCGATCGCCGAGGCGGGACCCGGCGTCGAGGCCGCGCTGCAGCAGCGCCTGGGCCTGGTGCGCGCGTGGCAGCAGTTCGTCGCCGACTGGCCGCTGGTGCTGTGTCCGGTGTCGGGTGCCCCGCCCTTCGCGGCGCACGCCGATGTGGGCGACGAGGCGGCGTGGGCCGCGGTGTTCGACGCCCAGCTTACCCAGATCGCGCTGCCGGTGCTGGGTCTGCCGGGGCTGACGGTGGCGACCGGCCGCCCCGGCCGGCCGATGGGCGTGCAACTGATCGCACCGCGCTGGCGCGAGGACGTGCTGCTGGCGGCCGGGCGCGCCATCGCCGCGGCCCACCCGCCGATCCGTCCGGTCGATCCCTTCGCGGCCGCGGGCGCCGCCCAGGGCCCGGCCGTGCAGCCTGCCGCGAACCAGACTGTGGGCTGACCGGCGCCGATGCCGCGGCGGCACCGGGCGCACTACACGGGGTCGGGCGCGGCCATCCGGGCGGCCACCTCGGCCACGGGCATGGCGCCCAGCGCGGCCTCGGCCACGTCTTCGCCGGTCAGCGGCCCGAACTTGAAGCCGTGGCCCGAGTCGGCCGAGAGCAGCAGGCAGCCGCCCTCGGCGCGCAGCACGAACTTCTCCTCGGCCGCGAGCATCCAGAAGTTGGCCTGGGCAAAGCGCAGCGTAAAGCGCTCGATCCCCCGGAACAGCCCGCGGTAGAAGCCGAAGATGCCATCGATCTCGGCCGCGGTGGGCGTGCGGTCGCTGTCGTCGGGGTCGATGCGGCCGAGCGCGCCGCAGCCCAGCTTCAGCGGCAGGCCGTGCACCGGCGACATGCCCCAAAGCTCGCCCGGCGCGCCAAGACCCGACCAGCAGGGCGCGCCCTCCCAGGCGTCGGCCAGATCCTTGGGCGGCGTGGCATACGCGATCAGCGTGCGCCGATAGCCCAGATCGCCGGCCTGCGCGGGCATCAACCCCGGCGCGCCCGCCCCGGCGGCCACGATCACCCGGTCGGCCGTCAGGTGCCGCCCGTCGGCCAGGCGCACCGCCGGCGCCTGGGGCTCGACCGCGGCGACGGGGCTGTGCTCCAGCACCTGCACGCCGCGCGCGCGCAGGTGGTCGGCCAGGTCCGTCAGGATCCGGTTGGCCATCAGCGCGCCGCCGGCCGACACCACGCCACCGGCCAGGTTGCGCGTCTCCAGGAAGGGAAAGCGCTCGGCCAGGGCGGCGCGTCCGTCGACCGCCTCGTAGGGGATGGCGAGCCTGTCGTAGCTCCGGCGCACCCGGTCGCCCCGGTCGCCGGGGTGCAGCGACAGGCTGAGGATGCCGTTGTCGGCGAAATAGTGCCCGCGCGGCCGGGGCAGGTCGGCAAACAGCCGCTCCCAGGCGGCAAACGCATCGGCCGTGCGCAGGGCATAGCCGGGCTGGGCGGGATAGGCGCGGCGGATCAGCCGGTGATGGTCGGCCGAGGCGGCGGTGGGGCAGGGCACGGGTCCCTTTTCCACGACCGTGACGCCCACGCCGCCGCGGGCCAGCGCCCAGGCGGTGCAGAGACCGGTGATGCCGGCGCCGACGATCAGGACCTGGGGCATGGCGCGTCTCGCTGGTTTGAGGGGCCTGCAGGTGGGCGGGCGGTCGTCGCGCTCAGCGCCCGAGCCGGCCGGCCCGCCACGCCCCGCGCGCCGCCAGGCGTGCCAGGGCATCGCCACGGGCAGCGGCGGCTGCCCCGCGTGGCCCCAAGGGCGCCGCCTTGGTCGGCATGCGGCCTGCGGTGGCGGACGTATCCTCGGCACCCGCCTCGGCGGCATGCCTTGGGGCATGCCCTGGGGCGTGCCCGGTGGCGTGCCTGGGGGCGTGCCCGGGGGCATGCCCGGGGGCGTGCCCGTTGGCGTGCCCGGTGGCGTGCCCGTTGGCGTGCCCGGTGGCGTGCCCAGGGGCGTGCCCGGTGGCGTGCCCGGTGGCGTGCCCGGTGGCGTGCCCGGTGGCCTGCCGGGGGGCGTGCCTGGGGGCATGCCCGGGGGCGTGGGTCGGGCACGCGGTCTCGGCCAGCGCCACGGCGCACCGGGCGAGGGCTATCCCCGGCGCCGGGTGCCGGGGCGGTGCGGCGGTCACGCCAGGCTGGCGCAGAAGCGCTGGATGCGGCGGCACGCTTCCTCCAGCACCGCGTCGGACGTCGCATAGCTCGCCCGGAACGCGGGCGAGGCGCCGAACGCCGCGCCGTGCACCACGGCCACGCCCTCGGTCTCCAACAGCGCGGTCACGAACGCCTCGTCGTCGGCGATCACGGCCCCGTCCGGCGTCTGCTTGCCGATCAGCCCGGCGATCGAGGGGTAGACGTAGAACGCTCCCTCGGGCACCGGGCACCGGATCCCGGTCGCCTGGTTCAGCATCGACACCACCAGATCGCGGCGCTTTTGGAACGCGGCCCGGCTCTCGCGGATATAGTCCTGCGGGCCGGTCAGCGCCTCGACCGCCGCCCACTGGCTGATCGAACAGGGGTTCGAGGTCGACTGCGACTGCACCTTGCGCATCGCCGCGATCAGCGGCTCGGGCCCCGCGGCATAGCCGATGCGCCAGCCTGTCATGGAATACGCCTTGGACACACCGTTCACGGTGAGCGTGCGCTCGTAGAGCCGCGGCTCGACCTCGGCCGGGGTACAGAAGGTGAAGCCGTCGTAGGCGATATGCTCGTACATGTCGTCCGTCATCACCCACACCTGCGGGTGGCGCAGCAGCACGTCGGTCAGCGCCTTCAGCTCTTCGCGGCTGTAGCCCGCGCCCGAGGGGTTGGACGGCGAGTTGAAGATCAGCCACTTGGTCGCCGGCGTGATCGCGGCCTCCAGCGCCGCGGCAGTCATCTTGAAGCCCGTGTCGATGGACGTCTCGATCACCCGCGGCACGCCGCCGCCCAGCAGCACCATGTCCGGGTAGCTGACCCAATAGGGTGCCGGGATCAGTACTTCGTCGCCCGGGTTCAGCGTGGCG
>JBCCMW010000283.1:0-5558 GCA_039026175.1 Pseudomonadota bacterium | reverse complement strand
GTGCCCGACAGCCCCTCGCCGCCGAAGGGCTGCGAGCCCACCACCGCGCCGATCTGGTTGCGGTTGACGTAGACGTTGCCGGCGCGCACCCGCGCCACCACCGCCTGCACCCGGTCGTCGATGCGGGTGTGCAGCCCGAAGGTCAGGCCGTAGCCGCGGGCGTTGATGGCATCGATTACCGTATCCAGCGCCTCGGCGCGGAAGCGCGCGACGTGCAGCACGGGGCCGAACACCTCGCGCGCGACCGCGTGGATGCCGTCGACGGCGATCAGCGCGGGGGCGACCCAGTGACCCGGCCCCGCCGGCGGGGCGAGGCGCTTGATCAGCCTGCCCTCGGCCTCGGCCGCGGCGACGTGGGCCGCGATCTCGGCGCGGGCGGCGGCGTCGATCACGGGACCCACATCGGTCTCCAACCGCCAGGGATCGCCCAGCGCCAGCGCGTCCATCGCGCCGGTCAGCATCTCGACCACCCGGTCGTAGACATCCTCCTGCACGTACAGCACCCGACAGGCCGAACAGCGCTGCCCCGCGCTCTGGAACGCCGAGACGACGACGTCGCGCACGGCCTGTTCGGGCAGCGCGGTGCTGTCGACGATCATCGCGTTCAGCCCCCCGGTCTCGGCGATCAGCATCGCGTCGGGGGCCGCGTGGGCAGCCTGGGCACGCTCGATCCGCTTGGCCGTCTCGGTCGAGCCGGTGAAGGCGATACCGTCGACGCGCGGGTCGCCCGTCAGCGGCGCGCCGACCGTGGGCCCGTCGCCCGGCAAAAGCTGCAGCGCACCCGCCGGCAAGCCGCCCCGGCGCAGCAACGCGACCGCCAGCGCCGCGACCAGCGGCGTCTGCTCGGCCGGCTTGGCGATTACCGCGTTGCCGGCGGCCAGGGCCGCGGCGATCTGGCCGGTGAAGATCGCCAGCGGGAAGTTCCAGGGGCTGATGCAGACCACGGTCCCGCGCGCGGCCAACCCAGGCCCGGCTGCCAGCCGCTCGGCCTCGGCCGCGTAGTAGCGCAAAAAGTCGACTGCCTCGCGCAGCTCGGCCACGGCGTCGGGCAGCGTCTTGCCCGCCTCGCGCGCCAGCAGCGCAAAGAGCGCGCCGTGCTCGGCCTCGTAGAGATCGGCGGCCCGGCGAAGCGCGTCTGCCCGGGCGGCGACGGGTGCCTCGGCCCATGCCCGGCCTGCCGGGCCCGCGGCGGCGAGCGCGGCCTCGACGGCGGCGGGCCGGGCCTCGACCACTGTGCCGACCGTGTCGCCCGGGTCGGCCGGGTTCAGCACGGCGCGCGCGGTGCCCTCGCCCTCGGCCCCGTCGGCCAGCATCGGCGCTGCGCGCCACGTCGCCGTCCGCCCCGCCGCGCGGGCCTCCTCCAGCGCTGCCAGCGTCAGCGGGTCGGTCAGGTCGAAGCCGCGGCTGTTGCGCCGCGCCCCGCCCTCGCCCACCGACTGTCGGTAGAGATCGGGGCCGCGGGCGATGCGGCGGTTCGACTTGGGTCCCGGTGCCCCGGCCACCGCGATGGGATCGCGGGCGATGGTCTCGGGCGGCACGGCGGGATCGACGATCTGGTGCACAAAGCTCGAATTCGCGCCGTTCTCCAGCAGCCGCCGCACCAGGTAGGCGAGCAGGTCCCGGTGCGCCCCCACCGGCGCATAGACGCGGCAGCGCGTGCCGCGGGCCTTCATCGCCTCGGCATAGAGCTCGTCGCCCATGCCGTGCAGCTTCTGGAATTCGTAGGCCGGGCGCCCGGCCCGCTCGGCCAGGTGCCGCACGGCGGCGACAGTGTGGGCGTTGTGGGTGGCGAACTGGGGATAGATCCGGTCGGCCCGCTCGAGCAGCGCGCGCGCACAGGCCAGATAGCAGAGATCCGTGTTCACCTTGCGCGTGAAGACGGGGAAACCGTCCAGGCCCAGCACCTGGGCGCGCTTGATCTCGGTGTCCCAGTAGGCGCCTTTGACCAGCCGCACCATGATGCGCCGGTCGTGGCGGGCGGCCAGCGCGCCCAGCCAGTCGATCGCCTGGGGCGCGCGCGGCCCATAGGCCTGGACCACCACGCCGAAGCCGTCCCAACCGGCCAGCGCGGGGGCGGCGAGCACCTGTTCGATGACGTCCAGCGACAGATCGAGGCGCTCCTGCTCCTCGGCATCGACGTTCAGGCCCATGCCGGCGGCGCGCGCCATCTGGGCCAGGGCGGCCAGGCGCGGCGCGACCTCGCCCATCGCCCGGGCGCGCTGCGCGACCTCGTAGCGCGGGCTCAGCGCCGACAGTTTGACCGAGATGCCCGGATTGTCGCGGACCGAGCCGCGGGTACAGGCGGGCGCGATGGCGGCGATCGCGGCGCCGTAGTGCAGGAAATAGCGCTCGGCATCGCGGTCGGTGCGCGCGGCCTCGCCCAGCATGTCGTAGCTGTAGGTGTAGCCCTCGGCCTCGCGCGGCTCGGCCCGGCGCATCGCCTCGTGGATGTCGCGGCCCAGCACGAACTGGCGGCCCATCTCGCGCATCGCCCCGGCAACCGCCGTACGGATCACCGGCTCGCCCAGGCGCTTGACGGCGGCGCGCAGGGTCTTGGCCAGGCCCTCGCCCTCGTCGTCCAGCACCCGGCCGGTCAGCATCAGCCCCCAGGTCGAGGCGTTGACCAACACCGAGGACGACCGGCCGAGGTGGCGCCCCCAGTCGGACGGTGCGATCTTGTCCTCGATCAGCGCGTCGATGGTGTCGGCGTCGGGCACCCGGAGCAGCGCCTCGGCCAGGCACATCAGCGCGACGCCCTCGCGCGAGGACAGGCCGTACTCGGTGAGAAAGCTCTGCATCATGCCGGGCGATCCGGCGGCGCGCACGGCGCGGACTAGCTCGGTAGCCCGCGCGACGATGGCGGCCCGCTCGTCGGCCGACAGCGCACAAGCATCGACCAGCCCGGGCACCACCGTTTCTTCGTCCGCCAGCAGCCGTGCCCGCAGCGCCGAGCGCAGGGTATCGAGGTCCGAGCCGTGCACCGTCATCGTTCGCCTCCCGCCTGCCCAAAATCGCCGTTGGGCCGCGACCGGGGTGGCGCGGCGCCGTGGCCAGGATGCGGCAAGCGGGCGCCGTTTGCACCCCGCACCGGGCGCCCGGGCGGCGCGAAAGGCGGGCAGCGCCGGGTGGCCGTCTCGCTGCAGCCCCGATCACGCGGCGCGCCCGGTCGAAACGCGGTGACACGCGCGGCGAGGGGCACAGCGCGTGTCTTCGGCGTCGGGTCGGGGGGGGTCGGGCCGTCTCGTGGGCAACGCGCGGCGACAGGCGCAGCGCGTGTCTTCGGCGTCGGGTCCGGGGGGGTCGGGCCGTCTCGTGGGGAGGGCAGGAGAGAGGCGGCCCGTCGGTCTGCCGGGTCAGCCCCGGTCGTCGTTGCTGCGGGCGGTCGCGTTGCCCTCGCCCTCGGCCGTCATGGCGTCGCCGCCGATGCCGAAGAGACGCTCGACCAGGGTCGGGCCGTCGTTGGCCCGCTCGGCGCGCGCCTCGTCGAAGGCCGCCTGCAGCGCGGCCCGCTGCGCCTTGCGCTCGTGGAAGCTGATGCCCTCGTTGGCGATGGCGATCGCGGGCATGGCGGTGGCGCCGATCAGCAGCGCGACGGTCAGCAGGCGGGCGGCGGGACGAACGGTGGTGGTCATGGCGTGGTCTCCTCTCGGGTGCTCTGGGGACGGTGTCTCCGTCGATGGGCGTGAGGTAGGGAGCCCGCCGCCGCGGCGCATCGCCGAGGCCCGTCACGCAAGTTGACGTGCGCGTTACCTGGCTGCGAAGACGCGGGGCTTGCAGCCCCCGCTCGGCGGATTAGCCGCTGTTGCTCAAGGGTTAGCCCGATCCGGCCACGGCGGAGCCGTCCGGTCGGCACGGGCACACGTGCGCTTGGCGAGGGCCGCGTGCCTCAGCGCTCGCTGCCCGTGCCCCGCCGCCCGCCGCGCGGGGACAGGAGCAGGTGACAGGCCACCCGCCGGCGCTGCGGCCCATCGCGATGCTCCCACAGATAGACGCCCTGCCAGGTACCGAGCGCGAGGGCCCCGCCGAACACCGGGATCGAGAGCTGCACGCCGGTGAGCGCGGCCCGCAGGTGCGCTGCCATGTCGTCCGGACCCTCGGTGGCGTGGCGATAGGGCTCGGCGGCGCCCAGCGCCCGGCCGTGCGGTGCGAGGGCGGCCAATCCATCTTGCAGGTCGAGCCGCACGTCAGGGTCGGCGTTCTCTTGGATGGTGAGCGAGGCCGAGGTGTGCTGGCAGAACAGCGTCAACAGCCCGTCGTCCTGGCCCCCGCCCATGGTGCCCTGGCCCTCGCTCGCCAGGAACTGGTCCAGCAGGCGGCCGATGGGCACGAGACCCGGCCCGCGGGTCGGGACGTGCAGCACATAGACGGACTGGCGCATGGCGGCATGCTAGGGCGCCGCTACATCCCGCGCACCCCCCTGTCGCGCAACCAAGACGGCAACCGAGCGAGGCCCGCCATGCCAGCCAGCGACGATGCCCCGGTGTCGGAAACACCCGGCCCTGCGCTGCCCGAGACACCCGGCGCCCCGGGGCCCGCGACACCCAACGCATCTGGGCGCGAGACACCCGGCGCCTCGCCGCGATCCCCTTCGTTGCCTGCCGAGGCAGCGGCCTCCGAGGCAGCGGCCTCCGAGGCAGCACCCGACCCGGCAGCCGTTGCCCCGACAGCAACCGCACCGGCAGCGCCCGCGCCCGCAGCGCCCGCCCCGGCATTGCCCGCCCCGGCAGCGCCCGCCCCGGCAGCGCCCGCCCCAACAGCGCCCGCCCCGACAGCGCCTGGCGCGCCAGCACCCGGCCCGGCAGCGCCCGGCCAGACAGCGCCCGACCCGGCAGCGTACGCCCCGGCGGCCACCGCCGAGCATTCCCGTGCGGTGTCCAGGGTGGCACCCGCCGGGCCGTCGCCTGCGGGCGGCGACGGTTCGGATGGGACCGCCGCACTTCGGACCCTGCGCCACCGGCCGCCGGCGGCCGCCAAGGCGCCGCTCGACCCGCTGGATCTGGACCCGGATTTCGACGCACTGGCCTGGCGCGCGGTGCGCGGGGACGGGTTCAACGCGTACCTCGGCCCGGCCGCTTTTGCCCGGGCCGGCGAGGACACATGGTACGGCGCGCTGACGCTGGAGCGCCAACACATCAATGTAGGCGGCGTCTGCCATGGGGGCGTGCTGATGAGCCTGGCCGACATCACGATGGGCACCGCGACGTTCGAGGCCGGCGGCGGCCACCCCTGTGCGACGATCGAGATGAACAGTCACTTCGTGGCGGCGGCCAAGGCGGGCCAGCCGCTGGTCTGCCGCGCGACGCAGGTGCGGCGCACGAGCGGCCTGTCGTTCATGGCCGCCGAGCTTGCCGCCGGCGGACGGCTGGTGCTCCGCGCCAGCGGGATCTGGAAGTACCTGTCGAGCCGCAGCGCCGGCCAGTCGGGCCCGTGATCGCCCCGCTAGCGCTGTATCGCCCAAGCCGGATCGCCCAAGCCGGATTGCCCGCGTCGAATTGGCTACGCCGGATCGCCCACGCAAAATCGGCCGAAGGCCCCGGACCCCTTGGCGCCGGAGGCGC
>JBCCMW010000282.1:0-5564 GCA_039026175.1 Pseudomonadota bacterium | reverse complement strand
GGCCGCCCGCGCCAGGGCGCCGCCCACCGCAGGGCGGCGCGGGGGCGGGCGGCGCGGGGGCGGGCGGCGCGGCGCTCAGCCCACCAGTTCGATGCCGGCAAAGAAATAGGCGATCTCGATCGCCGCATTTTCCTCGCTGTCGGACCCGTGCACCGAGTTCTCGCCGATCGAGCGGGCGAACTCCTTGCGGATCGTGCCCTCGGCGGCGTCGGCCGGGTTGGTCTCGCCCATCACGGTGCGGTTCTTGGTCACCGCGTCCTCACCCTCCAGCACCTGCACGACCACCGGCGCGGACGCCATGAAGCTGGTCAGTTCGCCGAAGAACGGACGCTCTTTGTGTACGGCATAGAAGGTCTCGGCCTGGGCCTGGGTCATCTGGATCCGCTTTTGCGCGACGATGCGCAGGCCCGCGGCCTCGAGCTTGGCATTGATCGCGCCGGTCAGGTTGCGCTCGGTGGCGTCGGGCTTGATGATCGAAAAGGTACGGGTCACGGCCATGTCGGCGTCTCCTGGCAGGCTGGGCACCCGGCGCACCGACACCCGCGCGGGGCGCTCGACACGGGGGGCGGAGGGCCGCCGGGCCGTCTGGCGCTCCCCTGCGCGCGGGCCCGGTCGGCGGCTGGATCGGCGCGCCCCTGGCGAGCGCGGGCGCGCCTTAGCACGCGGGGTATCCCCATGAAAGCGCATTTCGAGCGGCTGGCGGCCTACAACGCCTGGGCCAACGGGCGGCTGTATGCGGCCGCTTCGGCGCGGCCCGCCGCCGAGCTGACGACCGATCTGGGCGCGTTCTTCGGCTCGATCCTGGCGACGCTGAACCACATCATGGTGGCCGATCTGATCTGGGCCGCGCGGCTGCGCGGCGTAGCGCAGCCGCCGTTCGGGCTGGACCATGTGCTGCACGACACGCTGGCCGAGCTGACGCCTGCGCGCCAGGCCATGGACGCCGATCTCGTGCGCCTGGTGGCCGAGATCGATCTGGCAGCGCCTGTGCATTATCGCCGTGGCGGGACGGCTTACCAGGCCGTGCCCGGCGATCTGCTGATCCACATGTTCAACCACCAGACCCACCATCGAGGCCAGGTGCATGCGATGCTGACGCGCCTCGGCGCCCCTTCGCCCGTGCTCGACCTCATCTACTTCCAGCGCGGAGAGGGCTGATGCACTTCGAGGATTTCGCGACGGGCCAGACCTTTCGCACAGCCAGTCGGACGCTGGACGAGGCCGCCATCGTCGGCTTTGCCGAAACATACGACTGGCAGCCGTTCCACGTGGATGCAGCGGCCGCGGCGGTCTCGCCGTTCGGCGGGATCATCGCCTCGGGCTTTCAGACGCTGCTGGTGGCGTTCGGGCTGACCCTGGATCTCAAGCTCTGGGACGGCGCGGGGATGGGCAGCCCCGGCATGGACAGCGTGCGCTGGCTGGTCCCGGTGCGGCCGGGCGACACGCTGACGGTCGAGGTCGAGATCGTGGGCCTGCGCCCCTCGCGGTCCAAGCCCGACCGCGGCGTGGTCACCTTCGGCCACACCGTCAAAAGAGCCGACGGCGAGGCGGTGATGACCTACGACACCATGGTGATGATCGCGCGGCGCAGCGTCGGCGCACCGATGGCGCCGTGACGTGCCCGCAGGCCAGGGCTGCTGGTAGCGCTATCTGGGGCAGAGGGGACATGGGATCAGGCCCGTCGGCAGGCACCGTCGCGGCCCGCGGGCGAGGGAGGGCGAAGGCATGGCGACGGCGTTCGCTCTGATCCGCGCGGCGATGGTCGGGGCGCTGCTGTGCGGCGCGGTCGGTGCCGCGACCACGCTGCTGCTGCATCTGGGCGAGGACATCGGTGCCGTCGCGGTGCTGGCGCGCATGGTGGGCGCGGGCGCTGCGCTGGCCGGCGTGTCACTGCCGCTCTGGCTGCTGGGGCTGGTCGTCGTCGGCCTGCCCGGTCTGTGGCTGATGCGACGCGCGCGGGTCGACGGGCCGCTTGCCGCCGCCGCCGCGGGCGCCGTGCTGGCCGCCGGCGTGCCGGTCTGCCTGGCCACCCTGGGCGCGGGGGCCGAGGCGCTGCGCATCAGCCTTTGGCTGGCGCCCATCGGCGCCTGGGTCGGCGTCCTGTTCCGCGCGCGCATGCTGGCCGCGCTGGGCCCCGCCCCACCAAGCTGAGCGCCCCACCCCGCTGAGCGCCCCGCCCCGCTGAGCGCCCCGCTGAGCGCCCCGCAGAGCGCCCCGCTCAGCTCTCGTCGAAAATCCCGGTGGGCGCGCCGTCGATGCTGGTCGTGTTTTTGCGTCGCCAGTACGCCTGCACCCCCTCGGCGCCCATGTCCTCGTAGAACGGCACCAACTCCTCCTCGCCGCGCGAACGGCGGTACGTCATCTCGGGCACGCCCGTGCCACAGGAGGTCTGCACCATATCGACCGCCAGGTCGAAGATCTGCCGGCTGCCGGCCAGCACCGGGAACCCGGCGACCAGCGTGTCCCACCCCACGTCGCGCGGGTGCACCACCCGGGCCTGACCATAGACCCGAAGGATCATCGGCTTACCCTCGAACGCACAGAACATCAGCGTCATGCGGCCGGTGGCGCGCACGTGCGCCGCGGTTTCGTTGCCGCTGCCGCTGAGGTTCAGCCACACGATGCGATCGTCGGCCTGGATGCGCAGCGTATCCATGCCCTTGGGCGACACGTTCACCCGGCCCGTCACATCGGCCGTCGCGGCAAAGAACATCGGCTGACGTTCGATAAACGCCCGCAGCGTGCCGTTCAGTTTGGTCCCTCGCGCTGCCATGGCGTCGCTCCCGCTGTTGGACCCATTGAACGTAACCAGAACGTCGCGACGTGGAAAGCCGTGTTTGCGGCGGTCGGGGCTTTGACCGCGCCGGCGCGCTCGGCTACCGCTGGCGCCATGCTGACGATCCAGGAAGTGAGCTTCGCGATGGCGGGGCGCCCGCTGTTCGAGGCCGCGTCCGCGCGGCTGCCGGCGCGGGCGCGCGTCGGTCTGGTCGGGCGCAATGGGACCGGCAAGACCACGCTGTTTCGCCTGATCCACGGAGCGCTGACGCCCGACCAGGGCAGCATCGCCCTGCCCCCGCGGGCGCGCCTGGGCGGCGTGGCGCAGGAGGCGCCGGGCGATCACCGCTCGCTGCTGGACACCGTGCTCGCCGCCGATACCGAGCGCGCGCGCCTGCTGGCCGAGGCCGAGACCGCGACCGACCCCGCCCGCATCGCCGAGATCCAGGTCCGGCTGGCCGACATCGAGGCGCATTCGGCCGAGGCACGCGCCGCCGCGATCCTCTCGGGGCTGGGCTTCGACGCGCCGGCCCAGGCGCGGCCTACGGCCGAATTCTCGGGCGGCTGGCGCATGCGCGTCGCGCTGGCGGCGGTGCTGTTCACCGCACCCGACCTGCTGCTGCTGGACGAGCCGACCAACTACCTGGACCTGGAAGGCACGGTGTGGCTGGAGCATTATCTGGCCCGCTACCCGCACGGGCTGATGCTGATCAGCCACGACCGCGGGCTGCTGAACCGCGTGCCGACGCACATCCTGCACCTCAAGGACCGGCGCCTCACGCTCTACACCGGCACCTTCGACACGTTCGACCGGATGCGGCGCGAGGCGCAGGTCCTGGCCCAGGCCAGCGCCAAGAAGCAGGCCGAACGCCGCGCCCACCTGCAGAGCTTCGTCGACCGTTTCCGCTATAAGGCCAGCAAGGCGCGCCAGGCCCAGTCGCGGCTCAAGATGCTGGAGAAGATGCAGCCCATCGCCCAGGACGTGGACAATGCGGTGGCGCCGATCCGCTTTCCCGAGCCCGATGCCCTGCCCCCGCCGCTGATGCATGTCGAGGCCGCGGACCTGGGCTACGACGGCCGCGCGGTGCTGCGCCGCGTCGGTTTTCGGCTGGACCAGGACGACCGCGTCGCGCTGCTGGGCGCCAACGGCCAGGGTAAGTCGACGCTGGCCAAGCTGATCGCCGGCCGGCTGGCCCCGCTGGCGGGCGAGCGGCGCGCGCCGGGCAAGCTGCGCGTCGGCTATTTCGCCCAGCACCAGGCAGACGAGTTGGTGGCGGGGGAGACCCCGCTGGACCACATCCGCCGCGCGCGGCCCGAGCGCGAGCCCGCCAAGCTGCGCGCCATCCTGGCCGGCGCCGGCATCGGGGCCGAGATCGCCGAGACCCCGGTCGCCGCGCTCTCGGGCGGGCAAAAGGCGCGGCTGTTGCTGTGCCTGGCCACGCTGGACGCGCCGCACCTGCTGATCCTGGACGAGCCCACCAACCACCTGGACATGGAGAGCCGCGAAGCGCTGGTCGAAGGCCTGAACGCCTTCCCGGGCGCGGTCGTGCTGATCACCCACGATGCGCACCTGGTCGACCTGGTGGCCGACCGGCTGTGGCTGGTGCACGGCGGCCGGGTGGCGGCGTTCGAGGGCGACATGGCCGACTACCGCGCCCACATCCTGAGTGCCTCGGCCGCCGCCACGCCGGCGACGGCGGAGCCGGCCGAGCGGCGCAATACCCAACGCCGCGACCGCGCGGCCGAGCGCGAGCGGCTGGCCCCCCTCCGCGCCGCCGTGGCCGAGGCCGAGGCCAAGCTCGAGAAGCTCGCCGACCTGATGGCCCGCGTCGACGCGATGCTGGCCGACCCAGCACTCTACGACGGCCCGCCGGCCAAGATCGAACAGCTCAATGCCAAGCGCGCCGATCTGGTCGCCGCCCAGGAACGCGCCGAAGCCGCGTGGCTGGACGCGGGCGAGCGGCTGGAGGCGGCCGAGGGCGAGGCCCAGCAGGCGGCGGAGTAGGCCGAGACCGCCGGAGGCCCTGCCTCGCCTCTCGACCCCGCCGGCGACGCCCTCTGCATCGGACCTCCCCATGCGCATCGGCCCATGCCGACCGCCCAATGCGCGCCGCCCAGTCCGCACCGCCCAGTCCGCACCGCCCAGTCCGCACCGCCCCGTGCGCGCCGCCCAATCCGCACAGGCGAGCGCGCACCACCCCGGGCGCACCGGCCCGCGCGCACCTCCCCGGGCGCACAGCCCCGCGCGCACCTCTTCGCGCGCACAGCCCCGAGCGCACCTCCCCGGGCGCACAGCCCCGTGCGCGCCTGCCCATGCGCACAGCCGGGCGCACCGGGTCCGGCGGGACGGGCGCGCCGGATGGATCAGCCGCCGCTCTCGCGTTTCTTGACCCAGCGGCCGGCGTCCTGTGCCCAGTAGACGGCGGTGTGGCCGGCGGCGGTGGCGGCGCGCCAGGCGGTTCGGGCGGCGTCGACCGCGGCGGGGTCGTGGCCGTCGAACACCAGGGCGGTACGCGCGCGCCCCGCCGCCTCGGCCGCGTCGAACGGCGCCCCGTCGACCAGGAACAGCACGGCGCGGTTATCGCCGCCGGCGGCGCCCGGCGCCAGGGTCAGCAGGATCGGCTGGCGTTCGGGGTGCGGCGCGTCGGCCAGCCCGTGCGGCAGGAACCCGTCGTCGCGCCCGGTCCACAGACGCTGGTCCAGCGCGGCCAGGCGCGCGGGGTCGCCGCCCCGCACCTCGGCCCGCCAGCCGCGGGCCAGAGAGCGCTGCAACATCACCGGCAGCACCG
>JBCCMW010000281.1:0-5635 GCA_039026175.1 Pseudomonadota bacterium | reverse complement strand
TGTCGGCGATGCTGCGGGCCAGCCGCCCCACATCACGGGTCGCGATTTCCTGCGCCTGTACGATATCGAACCGGGCAGCCCGGGCGCCTATGCGCTGAGCGCCGAGGACTTCAGCGCTCTCGCGCGCGAGTACGGCCGGATGGGCGGGCTGGACCGGGTCGCAAGCGTCGTCAAGCGCATCCGGGCCGAGCGGCCAGGCGCGATCCTGCTGGACGGTGGCGACACCTGGCAGGGGTCGCTGACCGCCCTGCGCAGCCATGGGCAGGACATGGTCGACGCCATGAACCTGCTGGCCCCAGACGCGATGACCAGCCACTGGGAGTTCACGCTGGGCATCGACCGGGTCACCGAGATTGTGGACGATCTGCCCTTTCCGTTCCTGGGCGCCAACATCTACGACGCCGAGTGGGACGAGCCGGCCTACGAGCCGTACCGGATCGTCGAGACCAACGGCACCAGCGTCGCGGTGATCGGCCAGGCCTTTCCCTACATGCCCATCGCCAACCCGTCGTGGATGTTCCCCGGCCTGTCGTTCGGCATCCGCGAAGAGCGCATGCGCGCGGTCGTGCAGGAGGTCCGCGACCAAGGCGCCCAGGTCGTGGTCCTGCTCAGCCACAACGGTTTCGACGTGGACCGCAAGCTGGCGGCCCGGGTCGCCGGCATCGATGTGATCCTGTGCGGCCACACCCACGACGCGCTGCCGGAACCCTGGATGGTGGGCAACACGGCGCTGATCGCCTCGGGCTCGAACGGCAAGTTCGTCAGCCGCGTCGATCTGGACGTCCGCAACCGCGGGCTGCAGGGGCTGCGCCACCGGCTGATCCCGGTCTTCTCGGACGTGATCGCGCCGGATCCGCAGATGGCGGCGCTGATCCAGCGCCATCGCGCCCCCTATCGCGACGAACTCGCCGAGGTGATCGGGACGACCGAGAGCCTGCTGTACCGACGCGGCAACTTCAACGGCACCTGGGACGACCTGATCTGTCAGGCGCTGATCGAGGAGCGCGAGGCCGACATCGCCCTCAGCCCGGGGTTTCGCTGGGGCACGACGCTGGTCCCCGGCCAGGAGATCACGCGCGAGGACCTCTTCAACGCGACCGCCATGTCCTATCCGCAAGCCTACCGCACCCAGATGTCGGGCGAGATGCTCAAGACCATCATGGAGGATGTGGCCGACAACCTGTTCCACCCCGACCCCTACTTCCAGCAGGGCGGGGACATGGTGCGGATCGGGGGCATGGGCTACCGCATCGATCCGCTGGCCCGGATGGGCAGCCGCATCAGCGAGATGACGCTGCTGAAGGACGGCAGCCCCATCGAGCCCGGGCGCACCTACACGGTCGCCGGCTGGGCCTCGGTGAACGAGAGCGTCGAGGGCCCGCCGATCTGGGACGTCGTCGAGGCCCACATCCGCCGCCGCGGCACCGTGACCGTCGATCCCAACAACACCGTCCGCGTTGCCGGCAAGTCGTGAGCCGGAGAGAGAGGCCATGCCAGACCCGACCCCGAACCGCCGCGCCCTGTTGAAGGGCGGCCTGCTCGCCGCCTCGGGCGCCGCGATCGCCACCGGTGCCCGCGCCACAGGCGAGCCGGTGATCACCGACATCAACCAGCAGCCCTGGACCCAATTCCCGGGCGAAGGCGTGGATGCGCGGCCCTACGGCAGGCCCTCGCCGTTCGAAGAGCACGTCGTGCGGCGCAACGTGCCCTGGCTGACGGCCGATCCGATCTCGTCGGTCAATTTCACGCCGCTGCACGAGCTGGAGGGGGTGATCACCCCCAACGGCCTCTGCTTCGAGCGCCACCACGGCGGCATCGCCGAAATCGACCCCGCCGCCTGGCGGCTGATGATCAACGGGCTGGTCGAGCGGCCGAGGGTCTTTACGCTGGCCGACCTCTCCCGGTTTCCCAGGGTCAACAGGGCGTACTTTCTGGAGTGCGCCGCGAACTCGGGCATGGAGTGGCGCGGCGCGCAGCTCAACGGCGTGCAGTACACCCACGGTATGATCCACAATGTCGTCTACACAGGCGTGCGCCTGTCCGACCTGCTGGGCGAGGCGGGCCTGAAGGGCAGCGCCAGGTGGCTGCTGCCAGAGGGCGCCGACGCGGCCGGCATGACCCGCTCGGTGCCGCTGGACAAGGCGCTGGACGACTGTCTGGTCGCCACGCACATGAACGGCGAGCGGCTGCGCCCCGAACAGGGCTATCCCGCACGGCTGGTCGTGCCGGGCTGGGAAGGCAACATGTGGGTCAAGTGGATCCGCCGCATCGAGGTGGGTGACCGGCCCTGGCACCACCGCGAAGAGACCTCGAAGTACACCGACCTGCTGGCCGACGGCACGGCGCGCCGCTTTACCTGGGCGATGGATGTCAAATCCGTCATCACCAGCCCCAGCCCGCAGGCGCCCATCGCCCACGGCAGGGGCCACACCGTGCTGTCGGGCATCGCGTGGTCGGGCCGCGGCACCGTGGCCGAGGTGCACGTGACCACGGACGGCGGCATCAACTGGCGACGCGCGCGGCTGGACGGGCCCTCGTGGGACAAGTCGATGCACCGTTTCTACGACGCGTTCGACTGGGACGGCCGGCCCCTGCTGCTGCAGTCGCGCGCCATCGACAGCACCGGTGCGGTGCAGCCGACCAAGGACGCGCTGCGCCAGGCCCGCGGGGTCAACTCGATCTACCACAACAACGGCATCCAGACCTGGGCCGTGGATCGCGACGGAAGGGTCGAGAATGTCGAGATTTCCTGACCGTGCCGCCGCCGCGCTGATCGCCGTTCTGGCAGCGGGCCCGGGTGCCGCGCCGGCGCTGGCCGAAGGGTTCGGCCTGGGGCGCGTCGCGACGCCCGACGAGGTTGCGGCCTGGGACATCGACGTGCGGCCCGACGGGCAGGGCCTGCCGCCGGGCGCCGGCGATGTGCTGACCGGCGAGGCGCTGTTCATCGAGCAGTGCGCCGCCTGCCACGGCGATTTCGGCGAGGGCGTGGGGCGCTGGCCGGTGCTGGCCGGCGGGCACGACAGCCTGACCCTGGACCGTCCGGTCAAGACCATCGGTTCGTACTGGCCGTATCTCTCGACCGTCTACGACTATGTGAACCGGGCCATGCCGTTCGGCTATGCACAGTCGCTGGCGCCCGACGAGGTCTATGCCATTACGGCCTACCTGCTGTACGTCAACGACGTGGTGCTGGACGAAGACTTCGTGCTGTCGCACGAGAACTTCACCCAGGTGCGGCTGCCCAACGAAGCGGCCTTTGTCGAGGATGTGCGCCCCGACACGCCGACCCTGGCCGACGCAGCGCCCTGCATGACGGCGTGCAAGCCCTCGGTCGAGATCACCATGCGCGCGGTCATCCTGGACGTGACGCCGGACAGCACCGAGGGTACCGACAGTGGCCTCGCGGTCGAATAGCGCGCCCATCGTGGCGCCCGTCTTTGCGCCCATCGTGGCGCCCGTCGTGGCGCCCGTCGTTGTGCCCGCCGTTGCGCCCTGGGCATCGCGCGTTGCAACCATCGTGGCGGCTACCGTCGCGCTGTTGACGGGTGCCGCGCCGGCCGCGGCCGAAGGCGATGTCGAACGCGGCGGTGCGCTTTTCGGCCAGTGCCGGGCCTGCCATGCCGTGGGCGACGGCGCCGCCAACACGGTGGGCCCACACCTGAACGGGCTGTTCGGCCGCAAGGCAGGCGGGCTGGAGGATGCGCACTATTCCCAGGACATGCAGCGGGCCGGCGCCGACGGGCTGGTGTGGGATGCCGAAACGCTGGACCATTTTCTGCAGAACCCACGCAGCATGGTCACCCGCACCCGGATGTCGTTCCGGGGCATCGACGACCCGGTCGAGCGGCGCGATCTGATCGCCTATCTGCGCACGTACTCCGACCCGCCCCGCGACATCCCCGAAGCAGCGCCCACCGACGACCGCCAAGACCCCGCGCCGGCCCTCGCGGTCCTACAGATCCAGGGCGACCCGGCCTATGGCGCGTATCTGTCGGGCGAGTGCGTGACCTGCCACCAGGCCAGCGGGGCCGACGACGGCATCCCCTCGATCACCGGCTGGCCGACCGAGATCTTCGTGACCGTGATGCACGCCTACAAGAACAAGCATCGACCGCACCCCGTGATGCAGTCGGTCGCCAGCAATCTCGCCGACGACGAGATCGCAGCCCTCGCTGCCTACTTCGAAGGTCTGTAAAACTGATAACCAAACGACAAGAAATGGGAGGATAACGACATGACCCTCAACCGACGGAATGTCCTGGGCGCCGGCGTGGCTACGGTCGCTGCGCTCTCGGCCCCGCCCGCCATCGGCAAAACGCGCCCGCGCGTGGCGGTGATCGGCGGCGGCGCCGGCGGCGGCACGGCGGCGCGCTACATCGCCAAGGACAGCGGCGGCGCCATCGACGTCACGCTGATCGAGCCGACGCGCACCTATTACACCTGCTTCTTCTCCAACCTCTATCTGGGCGGCTATCGCAGCCTGACGAGCATCGCGCACTCGTACGGCACGATCGCCCGCTCGGGCGTCAACGTGGTGCATGACTGGGCGACGGGCGTTGACCGCGACGCGCGGCAGGTGGCGCTGGCAGGCGGCGGCCGGGTCGATTACGACCGGCTGATCGTGGCGCCTGGCATCGACTTCGTCCCCGGCAGCGTGCCCGGCTGGAGCCTGGATGCCCAGAACGCGATGCCGCACGCATGGAAGGGCGGCAGCCAGACCGAACTGCTGCGGGCCCAGATCGAGGCGATGCCCGAGGGCGGCGTCTATGTGATGGTGGCACCGCCCAACCCGTATCGCTGTCCGCCGGGACCCTACGAGCGCGTCTCGATGGTTGCGCACTACCTCAAACAGAACAATCCGACAGCCAAGATCCTGATCTTCGATCCCAAGGAGAAGTTCTCGAAACAGGGGCTGTTCCAGGAAGGCTGGGAGGAGCACTACCCCGGCATGATCGACTGGCTGGACGCCAGCTTCACCGGCCCGCTCGAGGAAGTGCGGCCGGCGACGATGGAGATCGTCGTGGGCGGCGAGGTCACCAAGGCGGACGTCTGCAACTGCGTCCCCGGCCAGAAGGCGGGACGGATCGCCGAGCAGGCGGGGCTGACCGACGACAGCGGCTTCTGCCCCATCGTGCCGTCCACCATGCAGAGCCAACTCGACGACAACGTCTATGTGCTGGGCGACGCGACCATCGCGGGCGACATGCCCAAGTCGGGCTTTTCGGCCAACAGCCAGGCCAAGGTGGCGGCGATGGCGGTACGCGCCGCGCTGACCGGCTCCAAGGTCTTCCCGGCGCGCTTCTCGAACACCTGCTGGTCGCTGATCTCCACCGAGAACGGCGTCAAGGTGGGCGCACGCTACAAGGCGACCGACGCGAAGATCGCCAAGACCGAGGGGTTCGTCAGCCAGAACGGCGAGGATGCGGCGCTGCGCAAGCAGACCTATGAGGAGAGCCTCGGCTGGTACGCCGGCATCACGGCCGACATCTTCGGGACCGCCTGATCCCGCCCCGGCCGCTGCCCTGGGGCGGCGGCCGCCATCGCGCGCGGCGTGGGTGACGCGCAGCCCGCCCGCCGCCCGCCGCCACCGTCGCTGCCGCCGTCGCCGCCCTGGTCCGGGCGCTGGCCGGCGCGC
>JBCCMW010000280.1:0-5658 GCA_039026175.1 Pseudomonadota bacterium | reverse complement strand
GTCCAGGATCTTGACGCCTTGCAGGGCTTTCATCGGCCTACCCTCTACTGTTCCAGTTCTGCGCGCGCCTCAGAGCGCGACGCCGGCATACAGCGTCTCGACATCGAGACGCGCGTCGAAGGTCGTGAGCGCGGTGCCCACGGTCATGTCGATTTCTTCGGGCCGCCAGTCGTTGGCCCGGCGGTACACCGTCACCTGGGCGGCGGCCGCGTCGACCACTGCATACTCGCGCAGGCTCGGGATCGTGCGGTAGGTGACGAGCTTGATCCCCCAATCGTTGTGCCCGGTCGAGGGCGACAGGACCTCGGCGATGAACACCGGCCGCTCGACCCACCCCGGCGCATCGTCGGCCGGATCGCATACCGCCATCACGTCGGGGTAGAAGAAGATCTCGTCGCCGGCCGTCTGGACCCGCAGTTTCATGCCCTGCTGGAACACCCGGCATCCGCCCCGTGCCGCATGAATGGCGGCGTAGAGGTTGCCACAGACGATGTTGTGCGCCTGCGTCCCGCCGACCATCGCGTACACGTGGCCCTCGACGTACTCGTGCCGCTCGCCGGACGCCTGCTCGAGCGCGAGGTAGGCCTCGCGGTCCAGCAGCTTGGGGTGGATGGGCGCCAGCACGGACATGGTTACTTGTACATCGTCTGCGCCTTGGTGCCGGGCGCGTACTCGTTGGGGTCGATCCAGACGTTGACCACGGCGCAGCGGCCGGTCCTGGCGATCGCCTCGCGGGCGCGCTGCAGGGCGGGCTGGATCTGGCTCGCCTCGCGCACCTCCTCGCCATAGCCGCCGATCATCTCGCCGAACTTCGAGAACTCGATATCGCCCAGCTTGTTGCCGATGTCGCCGCGGTTCTGGCCGTACTTGGCGATCTGGCCATAGCGGATCTGGTTCATCGCCGAGTTGTTGCCGATCACCGCCAGGAACGGCGCGCCGAAACGCTGCGCCACTTCCATATCGAAGGCGGTCATCCCGAACGACCCGTCGCCGTAGAGGCACATGACCTCCTTGCCCGGGTGCGCCAGCTTGGCCGCCATCGCGAACCCGGTGCCGACGCCGAGCGAGCCGAGCGCGCCGGGGTCCATCCACTGCCCCGGCCCGCGCGGACGAACGGCCTGGGCGCTGATGGTGACCACGTCGCCGCCGTCGCCGATGTAGATGGTGTCCTCGCCCAGGAACGCGTTGATCTCCCACGCCAGGCGGTAGGGGTGGATCGGCGAGCGGTCCGAGGTGAACAGCGGCATCAGCTTGTCGAGCGCGATGGCCTCGGCCTCGCGCAGCTTGCCCATCCACTGCTGGCGGAGCTGGCGCTTGCCCGCGTCCATCCGCGCCGACGCCGCCGCGACCACGGCCGACAGGTTGGCGCCGGGGTGGCCCGGCAGGCCCAGGTCGATGTCGCGGTTCTTGCCGACCGTCCGATAATCCAGGTCCAGCTGCACCAGCGTCAGATCGTTCGAGATCCGCTTGCCATAGCCCATGCGGAAATCGAACGGCGTGCCGACGATCAGGATGACGTCGGCCTCCTTGAACGCCAGGCTGCGCGTGCGGTCGAAGTGGTGCGGATCGCCCGGCGGCAGCATCCCGCGCGAGGCGCCGTTCATGTAGGCTGGGATATCCAGGGCGCGGGCAAAGGCGATCGCCTCGTCCGTGCTGCCGCTGGCGAACACCTGTTGGCCGAACAGCACGGCTGGCCGCTCGGCGTTGACCAGGATATCGGCCAGCTTCTCGATGTCCGCGGCGTCGGCCATCATGCGCGGGCTGGCGCGGTACTTGCCGGGGGCGGGGATGCGCGCCTTTTCCAGCGGGATCTCGGCGTCCAGGATGTCGCGCGGGATCTCCAGGTAGCTGGGCCCGTAGGCGCCCGAAAAGCACTCGCGCGCGGCCATCGAGATCATGTCGGCGATCCGCTCGGTCGAGAACACGCCGGACGAGAATTTGGTGATCGGCGCCATCATGTCGACGTGCGGCAGGTCCTGCAGCGAGCCCATCTTGTGCTGGGTCAGCGAGGACTGCCCGCCGATGTGCAGGATCGGGCTTTCCGAGCGAAACGCCGTGGCCACGCCCGTGACCGCGTTGGTGCAGCCCGGCCCCGCGGTCGTGACGACGCAGCCCAGCTTGCCGGTCTGGCGGGCGTAGCCGTCGGCAGCGTGGGCGGCCACCTGCTCGTGGCGGACGTCGACGATGCGGATGCCCTCGTCGATGCAGCCGTCGTAGATGTCGATGATGTGGCCGCCGCACAGCGTGAAGATCGTGTCCACGCCCTCGGCCTTCAGCGCCTTGGCGACCAGGCGGCCGCCCGAGACGATGCCTTCGTCCTTGCTTTTCTGCGCCAGCGTGTCGTGCGCGGTCTGCGATGCGAGGGCCATGGTCTCCTCCGGTTCTATCGTTCTTTGTCGCTGTCTGGTCGTTCGATCCGGGCTCAACCGGCGTGCGGGCCGGAGGCCCCGGAACCCGATCCGCCGCAGGCGCCTTCGGCGGCCAGGGCTCCGGGGCCTTCGGCCGATAGGGCCTGGGGGTTGCCGGTCAGCGTCGCCCAGTTGCGGCTCAGCCAGGCCACCAGCCGGGCGGTGTGCGCCTCGACCGATCGCGCCGCGACATCGGGCTCGCGGCGCCGGATCGCACCCACGATGGCGCCGTGGTCGATCATCGAGCGTTCGGTGCGCGCTGGCTCGGCTGCGGCCCGCCGGCGCACCGCGGCAAGGTGAGCGATCAGCCCATCTCCCGCCTCGATCATCAGCGGGTTGCCCGACAGCGCCAACACGGCGCGGTGGAAGCGGATGTTGCCCTCGGAGTATTCGCTGAGCCGCCCGGCAGGCGCGGTGGCAAGGTGCGCGGCCAGCGCGTCGACCTCGGCCTCGCTCGCCCGCGCGCAGGCCATGCGCGCCGCCGCAGCCTCCAGCGCCGCCCACATCTCCAGCATCTGGCGCACCTCGGCCAGGCTCTTTTGGCGGATGAACACGCCGCGCCGGGGCAGGGTCTCGACGAAGCCTTCCTGCTCCAGCCGCCCCAGCGCCGCGCGCACCGGCGTGCGCGAGGTCCCCAGCTGCTCGGCCAGCCCGCGCTCGTCCATCCGGCGCGGCGCATCGGGGGCGTAGACGTCGATCGCCATGATCCGGCTTTTCAGCGCCTCGTAGACGGGCTCGGCCAGCCCGGGCGCGCGCGGCGGGGTCGCGAAACGGATCGGTTGCATGGCTCTCGCTTGCTCTCCGCCTGTCCACCCGCCCGGCATCCCGTGGTGTACCAGGGTTACGACAGCGCGATCCGCGCCCGCAAGACCGCACCGCTCCTCCGCCGCCCGCTGGGTGGAAAATGACAATTTAAGGGCAGGGGGCTGTGGGCAGGCGGGGCCGGGTGGGCCTAGGTCGGGCGGTCGGCATCCGGCAGCAGCAGGGAGGGCGCGCCATGGCGAACGGACCACAGGCCCCGGGCGACATACCGGCGATCCAGCCGCTGGCGACCGACGCCCTGGTCGTCGTCGATGTACAGGTCGATTTTTGCGAGGGCGGTGCGCTGGCCGTCGCCGGCGGCAACGCCATCGTGCCCGGCATCAACGCGCTGATGCGCCGCTTCGCCACGGTCGTCCTGACCCAGGACTGGCATCCGCGCGGCCACTCGAGCTTCGTCACCCAGCACCCCGGGTCCGAGCCGTTCTCGACCGTCGAGATGCCCTACGGCCCCCAGGTGCTCTGGCCCGAGCATTGCCTGCAAGGCTCGCCGGGCGCCGCGTTCCACCCCGATTTGGATACCGGGCGCACGCAGATGATCGTGCGCAAGGGCTTTCGAGCCATGGTCGACAGCTACTCCGCCTTTTTCGAGAACGACCGCGCCACCCGCACGGGGCTCGAGGGCTATCTGCGCGAGCGCGGGATCGGCGGGCTCTATTTCGTGGGCATCGCCACCGACTTCTGCGTCGGCTGGTCGGCGTTGGACGCCCGGCGCTGCGGGTTCGAGGCCACGGTGGTCGAGGGGCTGACGGCGGCGATCGATCTGGGCGGCTCGCTCGCCGCCGCCCGCACGGCGTGGGCCGACGCCGGCGTCGCCGTCGCCTGAGCTTCAGCGAAGCCTCAGCCCGCCGTGCGGAACACGAAAAAGCGCACCGTCAGCTCGGGCTCGGTCGACAGGAAGGCGCGGAACTCCGCCGAGCGTTCGACTTCGGCCCAGCGCCCGGCCTCGGTCAGCCGCGCCATTGCGGCCGCAAAGCCCTGATCGGCGTAGCTGTCCTCGCGCACGTTGAAGATCACGGCACCGCCCGGTGCGGTCAGCCGCACCAGGTCGTCCAGCGTCCCGGGCGGGGCGTGGCCGGGGCCGAAAGCGCCGGAGCAGATCGCAGCGGCGAACGACCCGTCGGCCAGCGGCGCGGGCGTGCCCAGCCGGTGCTCCAGCAGCCGGGCATAGACGCCGTGGCGCCCGGCCTCGCCCAGCATCCCCGGCGAGAGGTCGAGCCCGGTGAGGTCTGCGTAGCCCAGCACCGCCAGGCTGCGCCCGACCAGCCCCGTGCCGCACGCTGCATCCAGGATGGGCCCGGCGCCGAGCGGCACGTGGCGGGCGACGAAGCCTGCCGCCAGCATCGGCAGCCAGAAACCGTTGGCCAAGTTCTCGGCGTCGTAGCGTGCCGCCCAGTCGTCGTAGAGCTGCCGGGTCGTGGCCGGATCCGGGGCGCCGTAGACCTGATCGAGGCTCTTCGAGTGCTGGGACATGGCAGCCTCCCTGGGTGACGCGCCAGGCTAGTCTGCCGCCCGGTCGGTCGCCAACGCCTTCCGGCCCCGCGCGCCGGCGTGTTAGGCGGCAGGACCATGACCCCGCCGCCCAACAGCCCCAGAACGCCTAGCACCGCCGCGCCCAGCCCCGCCGCGCCCACCGCCCGCGCGCCCGCAGCACCGGCGCCCACTGCAGCGGCGCCCGCGACACCGGCGCCCACGGCACCTCGGCCCATCGTGCCTGCCGGGGCGACGCCGATGATGGCGCAGTATCTGGAGATCAAGGCCGCGCACCCGGACGCGCTGCTGTTCTACCGCATGGGCGATTTCTACGAGCTGTTCTTCGACGATGCGGTCGCGGCGGCGGCGGCGCTGGACATCGCGCTGACCCGGCGGGGCAAGCACCTGGGCGAGGATATCGCGATGTGCGGCGTGCCGGTGCACGCGGCCGAGAACTATCTCAACACGCTGATCCGCAAAGGGTTCCGGGTCGCGATTTGCGAGCAGACCGAGGATCCGGCCGAGGCGAAGAAGCGCGGCTCGAAATCGGTCGTGCGGCGCGAAGTGGTGCGCCTGGTCACCCCGGGCACCCTGACCGAGGATACGCTGCTCCAGGCGCGCGCCTCGAACTACCTGGCTGCCGCGGCGGTCATCCGGGGGCGGACGGCGCTGGCCTGGGCGGATCTCTCGACCGGCATGCTGGCCGTCGCGCCGGTCCAGGACGGCGCGATCGGCGCGCAGATGGCCAGACTGGCGCCGTCCGAGGTGCTTCTGGCTGATGTCGATGCCGACGACCCGGAAAACAACCTCATCGCGGCGGCCGAACAGGCAGGCGCGGTCGTCACGCTCCGCGCACGGGCGGCCTTCGACAGCCAGGCGGGGGCGGATCGACTGAAGCGGCTGTTCCGCGTCGCCAGCCTCGACGGTTTCGGCGCCTTCGAGCGGCCCGAGCTCGCGG
>JBCCMW010000279.1:0-5663 GCA_039026175.1 Pseudomonadota bacterium | reverse complement strand
CGCTATGCGAGCGCCATGGGTGGAGGTGGGTGACCGGTCGTATGGGCAGGGCGCGCGTGGGCAGGGCGCGCGTGGGCAGGGCGCGCGTGGGCGGGGCGCGCGTGGGCGGGGCGCGCGTGGGCGGGGCGCACGTGGGCGGGCGCGCGTGGGCGGGGTGCGTGTGGGCTGGGCACGTGTAGGCGAGGCGCTTGTTGGCGGGGCGCGAGTGAGTGGGGCGCGAGTGAGTGGGGCGCGAGTGAGTGGGGCGCGTGTGACCGGTGGTATGGGAGAGGCGCGTGCCGGTGGGGCGCGTCAGATCAGCCCGTCGTATGCGCGGCGGGGCAGGGCCACCTCGACTACCGCGAAGGGCCGGGCGGCCAGGGCGGCGGCGAGGGCCGGCGCCGCCTCGCCCGGTGCCTCGACGCGGAACCCCTCGCCGCCGAACACCCGCGCCAGGGCGACGAAATCGGTCGGCGCGCCGTAATCGACCCCGGCGTTCGGGCGCTGGTCGCGGCGCTGCTTCATCTCGATCAGCGCCAGCGAGGCGTCGACGAACACGACCGCGACGACCGGGCCTGCCGTGCCCGCCACCGTGGCATCGCGCAGGGTGGCAAGCTCGCCCAGCACCATCTCGGCGCAACCGTCGCCCATAAAGGCCACGGCCGGGCGCCCCGGCTCGGCGATCGCGTGGCCCAGCGCCAGCGGCAGCGCACAGCCCATGGTGCAGAGCCCCGTCGATTGCAAAAGCTGGCGCGGCCGGGTGCAGAAGAAGTGCTGGCTGAGCAGGATGCGGTGTGCGCCGCTGTCGACCGTCGCCACCGCTTCGGCCGGCAGGGCGGCCAGCAGCTCGGCGATGGCCCTGTCCGCGCCCCAGCCGGGACCGGGCGCGACGGACCGGTCCAGCGCGGTCCGGGCGGCTCTGTGCCAGGGCGCCGCGGGGACCGTCCGTGCGCTGTCCAGCGCCGCCAGCCCGGCCACGACCGAACCCAGGAAGCTGTGCGCCGCGGCGTGCATGTCGTGCGCGTTGGCGGCATGCGCGATCTCCAGGCACCGCGCGGGGTCCCAAGGGTCTCGCCAGCCCGCCCGCATCTCGATGGGGTCGTAGCCCAGCGCCAGCACGCAGTCGGCGTCGCCCAGCACCGGCAGGATCAGACGGTCCGCCTTGGGCGACAGGCCGTGACCGCCGAGGGCCAGAGGGTGGTCCTCGGGCAGCACGCCCTTGGCCTTGTAGGTGGTGGCGACGGGGACAGCGTGCCGCTCGGCAAAGGCGCGCAGCCGGCCGGGCCCGTCGGGTTCGGCCAACACGTCCAGCCCGGCCAGGATCACCGGCCGCTCGGCCGTCGCGAACAGCGCTGCAGCGGCGTCCCACGCAGGCCCCGGCGCGGGCGCCGGCAGCGGCGGCGCGGCGGGCAGCGTGGCGGGCCCCGCAGGCTCGGCGCCGGTCGCCACCGAGATCGGCAGATCCAGGTGCACCGGGCCCGGCCGCGGTGCCATCGCCAGCCGCACCGCCTTGGCCGCCTGCACCGCGACGGCGCCCGGCTCCAGCCGCAGCGACGCCTTGCAGACCGCCCGCATCGCCAAACCGTGGTCGAACACCTGGTGCGTGTAGCGCGCCGCTTCCGCCGCATCGACCATGCCCGACAGCGCGATCAGCGGTACCCGGTCCTGCTCGGCGTTGGCGATCACGTTAAAGGCGTTGGCGATGCCCGGCCCGACGGTCGCCACCAGCACCGCCGGCGCGCCGGTGGCGTGCCACGCTGCCTCGGCCATGAAGCCTGCCGCGTTCTCGTGGCGCGCCAGGTGGAAGGCGATGCCCGCGCGGCCCAGCGCCTCGATCAGCGCCAGCACCTCGCCGCCGGGGATCCCGAAAGCATGCCGCACGCCCAGGTCATAGAGCACGCGCGCTAGCCGGTCGGCGCCGCTGGCCGCTGCCGCGCCGGTGCCGGCCGTTGTGTGGTCTTGAACAGATCCCTCGGCGGCGGTGTCTTGGGGGGTGGTCATAGCGTGCTCCACTCTGCAGCCGAGGGGGCGGCTGGGGGGGGGGGCGTGGAGAGCGCCCGGCTGCGCGCGCCGCCCGCCACCCTCATTGCGCACCCTGGGCGCGCACCCTGGACACGCACCCTGGACACGCACCCTGGGCCGGACGCACCGGCCCGGCAAGTCGCGACGATCGCCTACCCCTCGCGCCGCCCATGCCCGCCGCCCACGCCAGTCGCCCACGCCAGTCGCCCGACGAACAGCATCGGACGGCGGCGATGGGGTCGGCGTCAGCGGGCACCGTGCCGCGCAACGGCGGTGCGGCGCCGGTGTGCCGTGCGGTATCGTATGGCCCGCGCCCCGCGCTCAGGGGATCAGCAGCGCGCGAAAATCGTTCACATTGGTCAGTGTCGGACCCGTCACCACCTGGTCGCCCAGCGCTGCAAAAAACGCGTGCGCGTCGTTGCCCGCCAGCGCGGCCCGGATATCCAGCCCTGCCGACCGCGCCCGTGCCAGCGTCGAGGGCGTCGCCACCGCCCCGGCCACCTCGGCCGCCCCGTCCACGCCGTCGGTGTCGCCCATCAGCGCCCAGACCGGCCGGCCCTCCAGCGCCAGAGCGGCGGCCAGCAGGCACTCGACGTTGCGCCCGCCGACGCCCTTGCCCCGCACCGTGACCGTCGTCTCGCCGCCCGAGAGCAGGACGCAGGGGCGCGCCAGCGGCTGGCCGTGGGTCAGCACTTGCTGGGCGATCCCGGCCATAACCTTGCCGACCTCGCGCGCCTCGCCCTCCAGACTGTCGCCCAGGATCAGGGGTGCGACCCCTGCCGCGCGGGCGGTTTCGGCCGCGGCCTCCAGGCTCAACTGCGGCGCGGCGATGATCGTGTTTTCGCACCCCGCCAGCCGAGGATCGCCCGGCCGGGGGCAGGCGGTCGCGGGATCGGGCTGGGACAGGGCCCGCGCCACGCTCGCCGGCGGCTCGATGCCGAAGCGCGCCAGGATGGCCGCTGCGTCCGCGGGCGTGCTCTCCTCGCCCACCGTGGGGCCCGAGGCGATGGTCCCCGGATCGTCGCCCGGCACGTCCGAGATCAGCAGCGCGGTCATCGGCGCAGGGTACGCGGCCGCGGCCAGCCGCCCGCCCTTGATCGCGCTCAGGTGCTTGCGCACCACATTCATCTCGCCGATCGCCGCCCCGCTGGCCAACAGCGCGCGGTTGACCGCCTGCTTCTCCGCCAGCGAGATGCCCGCACCCGGCAGGGTCAAGAGCGCCGAGCCTCCGCCCGAGATCAGCGCGATCACCCGGTCGTCGGCGTCCAGGTGGTACATCATGGCCAGCATGCGCTCGGCGCCGGCGCGGCCGGCCTCGTCCGGCACCGGGTGCGCGGCCTCCACGATCTGGATCGGCCCGGCCGGGCACGCGTGGCCGTACCGGGTGACCACCAGGCCCGACAGTCGGTCGCGCGCCTCGTCCGGCCAGGCCGCCACCAATGCCTCGGCCATCCGCGCCGACGCCTTGCCCGCGCCCACCACCACCGTGCGCCCGGCCGCGGGAGGCGGCAGGTGGCGCGCCAGCATGGCCATCGGGTCGGCTGCGGCCACGGCGGCGTCGAACAGGCGCCGCAGCAGCGCGCGGCAGGCAGTGTCGTCCATCTGGCTGTTCCCGATCCGGTTGGGCGGCCGCAGGCGCGTCGCCAGAGGCCGAGGCGCCGCTGCCTGCCCTTCGACCGGTGTCGATGTATCGATAGGACTGCGCACCTGTCCACGCATGCGCGCCGCGGCCGCCGCCCGCATCGCGGTAAAGGCGATGGTAGGGATCGCCGTGCGATGAGAGACACAGCAGCGTCGTCCAGGGCGGCAGGCGGCGTTGCCCGACGGGTCGACCGGGCGCCGGGGCCTTGACGTGGCCGAGCGTGCCTCGCATGTCCGCAGGGCGCATGTGCTGCTGCGGTGCAACATGGCACGGTGCCCCGGCCGGCCCCAGCGCGCCCCAGCGCGCTGCCGTCGGGGTCACGGGCGGGTCTGGGCCACGTGCGGATCGGCGCCACGTGCGGATCGAGGCCCACGTGTGCACTGGGCAACGTGTGCACTGGCCCACGTGTGCACTGGGCCACGTGTGCACTGGGGCCACGTGCGGACCTGGCTTGGCCCAGCGCCCAACGTCGCGGGGCGCACCGTAGTGGGGCCAGCGTCCCGGGGCGCAGGGTCCCTGGGAGCGGCGTCCCGGGGCGCGGGGTCCTGGGGCACGGGGTCCTTGGGGCGCGGGGTCCTTGGGGCGCGGGGTCCTTGGGGCGCGGGGTCCTTGGGGCGCGGGGTCCTGGGACGCGGGGTCCTGGGACGCGGCGTCCTGGGGCGCATCGCCACGGGGCGGGCCTTGGACGCCGGGCAGCGGGCCCGCGCGGGTCCGACCCAGGGCCGCACCCCCGCGGGCTGCGCGCCCGGCATGGCCAGGGTTCCGAGCCTGCCAGACGACCCCCGGGCCTAGCGCCCGCTAAGCGACCCCCGGGCCCGAAGCCCGGTAAGCGACCCCCGGGCCCGAAGCCCGGTAAGCGACCCCCGGGCCGCGTGCCCGACGGCCGATCTCAGGGCCCCGGGCCCGGTCACGTTACCCGGGCCCCGAGCCCGGCCACGATACCCGGGCCCCGAGCCCGGCCACGATACCCGGGCCCCGGGCCCGGGGACGATACCAGGGCCACGTGCCCGCCGGTTGATACCCCGGCCCTGCGCCCGCCTGCGACGCGCGGGCGCAGGGACCGCCAAAGACCCCGCGGCGCAGCGCCCGCGGTCCTACCCGTCGGCCCCGCCGCCCGGACGGTGCGCCGCGTCAGGAGTGAACGATGACCATTACCGTGCCGCCCGGACCCGTGCCGTCGACCCCGGTTGCCCCGGGCATCGCGACCGGGCCGGTCTCGGGGCTCGCCCCGATTGCCGAGCTCTACGTCTCGCCCGAAAGCGCCGCCAAGCTGAAGGTCGAGGCCGGCGCCCTGCCGTCCTGGGACCTCAGCCGCCGCCAGCTGTGCGACCTGGAACTGCTGATGAACGGCGGTTTCTGGCCGCTGAAGGGCTTCCTCGGCCAGGCCGACTACGACCGCGTGGTCCAGGAGATGCGCCTCGCCGACGGCACGCTGTGGCCGATCCCGGTCACCCTCGACGTCACCCAGGCCTTTGCCGACACGGTCGAACCCGGCCAGGACATCGCGCTCCGCGATGCCGAGGGGGTGATCCTCGCCATCCTCTCGATCACCGACAAATGGACACCCGACAAGCCGCGCGAGGCCGAGCGTGTCTATGGCGCCAACGACCTGGCCCACCCGGCCGTGCGCTACCTGCACGAGATCGCCGGGCCGGTGTACCTGGGCGGCGCCGTCACCGGGCTGCAGCAGCCGGTGCACTACGACTACAAGGCGCGGCGCGACACCCCGAACGAGCTGCGCGCGTTCTTTCGCAAGATGGGCTGGCGCCGCGTCGTCGCGTTCCAGACCCGCAACCCGCTGCACCGCGCCCACCAGGAGCTGACCTTCCGCGCGGCCAAGGAGGCACGGGCCAACCTGATGATCCACCCCGTCGTCGGCATGACCAAGCCGGGCGACGTGGACCATTTCACCCGCGTGCGCTGCTACGAGGCGGTGCTCGACAAATACCCCGCCGCGACCACGCATCTCTCGCTCCTGAACCTTGCGATGCGCATGGCGGGCCCGCGCGAGGCGGTCTGG
>JBCCMW010000278.1:0-5698 GCA_039026175.1 Pseudomonadota bacterium | reverse complement strand
GCGCGATGCGCGCGCGGGCGCCCCGCCCGCCCGGCGGCTGCCACGCCCCCAGCGCCAGCGCCGCGCGCGCAGGGTCGGCCCCCGCGGCCTCGACCGCCGCGAGCGCGGCCAGCGCGTTCATCGCCAGGTGCCGCCCCGGCGCGCCGATGCGGAAGGTCCAGGGCGCGCCGTCGATGCTGGCCTGCACGACCGTCGCCTCGGCATGCACCGCGGCCTCGTAGAGCCGCAGCCGCGCACTGGCCGCCATGCCGAAGCCCACGGGGTGCGCACCGACCGCTGCAGCCGCCTCGGCCAGGATGGCGCAGTAGGGGTTGTCCAGCGGCAGCACCGCGGTGCCGCCCGGCGCGAGCCCTGCAAAGATCTCGGCCTTGGCGTGGGCGATCCCCTCGACATTGTCGAAATGGCCCAGGTGCGCCTCGGCGACAGTGGTGACGATGGCGACGTGGGGGCGCGCCATGCGCGACAGCGGCGTGATCTCGCCGGCGTGGTTCATGCCGATTTCGAGCACGGCAAAGGCCACGTCGGGCGCCAGCCGCGCCAGCGTCAGCGGCACGCCCCAGTGGTTGTTGAAGCTGGCCTCGGCGACGTGGACGCTGCCGGCCGAGGCGAACAGGGCCGCCAGCATGTCTTTGGTGGTGGTCTTGCCGGCCGAGCCGGTGACGGCGATCACCCGCGCGCCCGCGCGGGCCCGGGCGGCGCGGCCCAGCGCATGGAGCGCGGCGAGCGTGTCGTCGACCAGCAGCAGCGGCGCGTCGGGTGCCACAGCCTCGGGCACCCGGGCGACCAGCGCGCAGGCCGCGCCCTGGGCCAACGCATCGGCCACGAAGGCATGGCCGTCGCGCGCCTCGCCCGTCAGCGCGACGAACAGATCGCCGGGCGCCAGCGAGCGGGTATCGATGGACACGCCCGTCGCGGCCCAGGCCGGGCCGGCCAGCCGCCCGCCGGTGGCGGCAGCCGCCTCGGCCGCGGTCCAGAGCGGCGCGCTCACGCCCCGCCCCCCGAGGCGTGCGGGCCGTCCAGCCCGTCCAGCGCCGCGATCGCCGCCTCGGCCTGCGATACGTCGTCGAACGGCAGCATGCGGCCGGCCACTTCCTGTCCCTGTTCGTGGCCTTTGCCGGCGATCAGCAGCACATCGCCCGGCGCCTGCAGCGCGTCGACGCCGGCCAGGATCGCCTCGGCCCGGTCGCCGATCTCGATCGCCTCGGGGCAGCCCTGCATCACGGCGGCGCGGATCGCGGCCGGATCTTCGCTGCGCGGGTTGTCGTCGGTCACACAGGCCAGATCGGCGCGCTCGGCGACGGCGCGCCCCATCTCGATGCGCTTGCCGGCGTCGCGGTCGCCACCGGCGCCGAAGACGCAGATCAGCCGCCCCTCGGCATGCGGCCGGATCGACGCGAGCGCCGAGGCCAGCGCGCCCGGCGTGTGGGCATAGTCGACATAGACCGCCGCCCGGTTGGCCCGTCGCCCGGCCAGCTCCATCCGCCCGCGCACGGGCGTGAGCGCCGCCAGCGCGTCGAACACCACGCGCACCGGCACGCCGGTGGCGATGGCCAGCGCCGCGGCGGTGGCCACGTTCTCGGCCTGGAAGGCGCCGACGAGGCCCAGCTCGACGGTGTAGGTCCGCCCAGCCCAGCCGAACATCACCTGCTGGCCGGCGGGGCGGAACCGCTGGGCCACGATGCGCAGCTCGGCGTTGGCGCTGCGCCCGGTCGCGATGACCCGCTGGCCGCGCGCCAGCGCTGCGGCGCGCGCCTCGGCATAGACCGGGTCGTCAGCACCCAGCACCGCCACCGCATCGCGCGGCAGCACGTGGCGGAACAGCCGCAGCTTGGCCGCGACATAGGCGGCGTGCGTCTTGTGATAGTCGAGATGGTCGCGGGTGATGTTGGTCAGCGCCGCCGCCGACAGGCGCACCCCGTCCAGCCGGTGCTGCGCCAGCCCGTGCGAGGACGCCTCCATCGCCGCATGGGTGCAGCCTTTGACCGCCAGGTCCGCGAGCAGCGCGTGCAGCGCAATCGGCTCGGGCGTGGTCAGCGTACCCAGCGCCTCGAACCCGGTGCCCTCGACCCCGGTGGTGCCGAAGCTGGCGGCCCGCCGACCGGCGGCGGCCCAGATCCCGCGCAGGAAATGCGCCGTCGACGTCTTGCCGTTGGTGCCGGTGACCGCCGCGATCACCCGGGGCTGCACGCCGTGAAACGCCGCGGCGGCCAGCGCCAGCCAGCGCCGCGGCACCTCGGCCAGCAGCACGGGCACCCCCCACGACGGTGCCGGGCGCTCGACCGCACGTTCGGCCCGGGCCACCGCCTCGGGCGCGATCACGATGGCCCCCGCCCCTTGGCGCAGCGCGTAGGGCACGAAATCGGCCCCGTCCAGGCGGCTGCCCGGCACGGCGACGAACACGGTACCCTCGGCCACCTTGCGGCTGTCCACCGCCAGCGCGGGCACCGGCATCGACGCTGGCGGCACGGCGGCGCCGGCCAGCGGCACCGCGGGGGCGGCGGCCAGCAGCGTCTCCAACGTCGGGCCCTGCAGCGGCTGGTGGGTGGGATCGCGGGCGGTCATGGCGCGGCGCCTAGCGCGCAGCACGGGGCGCCGTCCACGCCCAGGTACGGGGTTAGGGCCTGAAAGCGGGCGCAAAACGGGTTTGCGGGGCGGGGCGCGAGATGGCGCCCGCAGCGCGGCGCATCGCCCGGCGGTCGCGGGCCTGGCCTTTCTGGACACACCGAGCGGGCCCTACCTCTTGGGCCTGGGCGGCGCATCGGGCGGCACGTCGCGCGCAGGATCGGGGCGCAGGCCCAGGATCGGCGCCAGCCGCGCCACCGCGGCCCCCGCCGCCGGCGCCGCGGTGCGCCCGGCGCCGCGGCTGGGCTTGCTGCCCGATCTGTCGGTCGGCTCGTCCATCGTCACCACCAGCACGTAGGCCGGCTCGTCGTAGGGGAACACGCTGGCAAAGCTCGAGATCACCCGCCTGTGGTCATAGCCCGAGCGGTCGGGCAGCAGCTTCTCGGCTGTCCCGGTCTTGCCGGCGACGCCATAGCCCGGCACCTCGGCCCGCACGCCGGTGCCGCGCTTCCACGCCACCGTGCCGCGCAGCATCAGCACCACGTCGCGCGCCGCCCGCTCGCCAAATACCCTGCGCCCTCGATCCGGGTGGTGCGGGTTGCCGCCCTTGACGATGGACGGGATCACCCGCCGCCCGCGGTTCGCCAGCGTCGCATAGGCCGCTGCCAGGTGCACCGGCGATACCGAGATCCCGTGGCCGTAGCTGATCGTCATCGTCGACAGCTCCTTCCAGGGCCGCGGGCGCAACGGCGCCGACCCCGACGCCTCGGTCAGCTCCAACGGCAGCCGCTCGAACATCCCCAGCGCCGCCAGATAGTCCTGCATGCGCGGCGTGGACACCAGTTGCGCCAGCCGGGCCGTGCCGCGGTTGGACGACCGCGCGATCACGTCGTGCACGGTCATTAAATCGGGGAAGCTGTAGCGATCCGTCACGGTGATGCCCGGCACGGTGACGTCGGTCTTGGTGTCCAGCAGCGTGCCGGGGGTCACAAGGTCCAGATCCAAGGCCATCGCCGCGGTCAGCGGCTTAAACACCGAGCCCAGTTCATAGAGCCCCTGGACGCCGCGGTTGAAGCGGGGGCTGCGGTCGGGCCGCAGCGCCTTTGGCGCCCGACGGTCGTTGGCATCGAAGTCCGGCAGCGAGACCAGCGACAGGATCTCGCCCGTGTCGACCCGCATCAGCACGCCGACCGCGCCGATGGCGCCCAGCCGCCGCTGCTCGGCCCGCAGCACCTCGGTCAGCGCATGCTGCGCCGACAGATCGATGGACAGCGCGAGCGGCTGCGAAACCGAGCCGTCGCCGTTGTCCGCGGTGTCGCGGGCGGCCAGCCGGCCGTCGAAATGGCCCTCCACCCCGCCGGCGCCGCGGAAGGTGGTGAAATGCACCCCCTCCTCGACCGCCTTGACCCGGCCCATCAGGTGCGCGGCGGTGCGCCCGGCCGGATAGATCCGCAGATCGCGCGGGGCGAACATCAGACCCGGCTCGCCGATGTCCATCACCGCGTCGCGCTGCCGGGGCGAGATCGGGCGGCGCACCCAGACGAAGCCGTCCTCGTGGGTCAGCAGCGCGTGGGCCTCGGCCGCCGTCAGCCCGTCGTCTCCGCCCTCAGCCGGGAACAACCGCGCCAGCGCGGTGGCCGAGGCCGTGGGATCCAGCACCAGACGCGGGTGGGCATAGAGCCCGTAGGCCGGCAGATTGGCGGCCAGGAGCCGTCCCTCGCGGTCGACGATGGCGGCGCGGGGCGGGGTCGCCTCGGCCCCGGCGCCGCGCCCGCCGCCGTCGCCATCGGACAGCGCCATGCCGCCCATGCGCAGGCCCAGCACGGCATAGAAGATCGCAAAGGCGAGGATCACCAGGAACAGCCGCCAGTCGTCGCGCGAGGGCATGCCGGGCGCGCCCGGCCCGGCGGCCGCGGCGGCCGGTGCGCCGGCCCGCGGGCCCAGACGGCGTCGGATGGGCGCTGCAAAGTCGGTCATGGGCCGGGCCGATCGTCGGCGGGGGCCGACGCTGCCAGATCCCCCGCCGCGATGCGCGCCAGCGCAGGCGTCAGTGCGGGCGCGGGCACGGGCGCCAGCGCAGGCGTGAGCGGGGGCGCGGGCGTGAGCGGGGGCGCGGGCGTGAGCGGGGGCGCGGGCGCCGGGCGAGACGCCGGCACGGTCGACGACACCCCGCCCGGGCCGAGCGAGGGAGGACGACGCCGCGGCAGGGGCACGCCCCGGGGCACCCGGGGCGCCGCCCGGTCCTCGGGCGTCGGGGTCGACGCCGCGGCCGCGGGCTCGGTCCGCACGCGGGGGCTGCGGTCCGGTCTGGGCTGCGGCAGCGCGACCCCGGCCAGATCGTGCGTCGGCCAGGCCGCCGGGGCCGCAGCCGCGTCCTCGGACGGGCCGGGCACGGCCGTATCGGCGGAACCGGCACGCAGGGGTTCGGGGGCCGGATCGGCGTCCTCGACCTCGTGAACCGGTGCGGGCAGGGGCAGGGGCAAGGGCAAGGGCACCGCATCACGCGCCACGCTGTCGGGGCGTGGGCGTGGCGGCGTGGGCGAGGCGATCAGCAGCGAGGCGGCCGGCTGGCCCGACGCCACGACCGACTTGGCGACGATCGGCAGCAACCGCCCGGCCGGCACCGCCTGGGCCCCGGGTCCAGGCGCGGGGGTTGCCCCGACCTGACGCATCATCGAGCGAAAGGCGGCCTGCACCGCGGCCTGCTCGTCGTCGGGCGCCCCGTGGTCGGGGAACGGCACCTGGGCGGCGCGGCCGAAGTGCGCCGGGGTCGCGGGGCCGAGGCCCAGCGCATCGCGGTGCTGTGCGACCAGGGCCGCCAGATGGTCGGGCGCGTTCAGGTAGGCCCATTCGGCCTCCAGCACCTGGATGTCCTCGCGGGCCTCGGCGATGGCGCGTTCCAGCGCCGCGACCTTGGCCCTGGCCTCGCGCGTCTCGTAATTCACCGCGAAGGCCGCAGCCGCGACGACCAGGATGATGGCGAGCGCCATGGGAAAGGCGAGCCGGCTCATCGCGCCCCTCCCACGCCGCCCCGACCGGCCGCGCGCGCGCGCCGGGCGAAATCGGCGGCGACCGGGGCGTGCGGCAGGCCCAGCGCGCCGGGATCGGGCGCCACGGCGGGCGCTGCGGTGCGCCG
>JBCCMW010000277.1:0-5717 GCA_039026175.1 Pseudomonadota bacterium | reverse complement strand
GGATCGCCGCAGGCGACGGGCACAGCCCGCTTGTCCTTGACGCGGCCCGCCCCCCGCCGACACTGGTCGAGAAGCCCCGTCGGGCTTCTCTCAGCCACCTTCCCTCCTTCGCCGCCGCCGCGATGCCACCCCCGGGCACCCACGATCGAGCATCGCGGCGACCAGCCGCGATTCCGCTGGGTCGGAGCGGGCTTCAGGCCGCCTCCAGCCGGTGGACGCCGCCGCCGGCGCGGGGCACGATCCAGACCTCGTCATAGGGGTAGTCCGCCTCGCTCTTGGTCCAGAGCGCGCGCCACACCTCGACTTGGAACTCCAGCCAACCCATGGCGTGCGGCTCGGCGCCGCCCTCGCGCATCGCCGCGTCCAGCTCGGCCAGGCGCCAGAACGGCACGCTGGGAAAGCTGTGATGCGCCGTGTGATAGGGCATCTGCCAGCACAGCCAGCGCATCGCCGCGTTGGTGCGCGTCGTGCGCGTGTTCTGCAGGATGTCGTCGGCGTGGCTGAGGCCGAGATGTTCGATGGTGTTTTGAAGCTGGTGCACGAACTTCATCGCCAGCATCGGCGCCAGCCACAGGATAACGGCCGCCCAGCTCCCGGCCGCCAGCGACACCGCGCCGACCGCGGCGTAGAGTGCCGCGTGCACCCGCGCCTCGCGGATCACCGTGGCATGCTCGTCCGGCCGGACATAGGGCTCCAGCACCACGCCGCGGGTCAGCCGCACCAGCCGGGCGACGCGCGAATACCAGTAGCTGGGCCCCCAGAACCACATCAGGTACGAGCGCAAGGTGTAGGGCTCGCGCACCAGCTCGCCGTCCTTCTCCCAGTTCTGCGTGTGCTGGTGGTGCGCCCAGTGCTGGATGCGGTCGAAATCGCGCGGATACAGCATCAAAAAGCCGATGATCCGCCCGAACAGCACGTTGACCCAGCGCGTGGCGAATACCGTGCCGTGGCTAAGCTCGTGCTGCCCGGCATAGAGAAAATTCAGCAGCACGCCGTGGACCGCGAACAGCGGGACCGCCCACCAGGTGCCCCAGGTCAGCCACAGCGCGGTGCCGGTGACCGCGATGGCGCCCGCGTGGCTGGCAAGCTGCAGCGCCCCGCGCCAGTCCGACCGCTGCATCAGGGCGCGCATGCGCTGGGGCGCCACCAGGCGGCGGCGGCTGAAGGTGGCGGTCTGGTCCATCGGGCCCTCCTGGCAGCGCATGTCGACCGGACCGTAGCGCGCGCACGCAGTCGGGCAAAGCGCCGCGCGCCCGGCAAAGCGGCATACGCCGTCGCATGGCGCTGCATTGGGCACTTGCGCCCGCGCGCGGCCTGGGCTGCATAGGGGAGCGGCAGCCGCAGGGGCCTACCCGCCAGCGACCAGGAGCAGCGCCATGCAGCGAGAGCCCAAGCCCGGCACGGCAACCGGCACCCTGATGATCGAGAACGCGCGCACCCGGGTGACCGAATGGCGCTTTGCCGGCCGGGGCGACAACACCGGCTGGCACCGCCACGCGCACGACTATGTCGTGGTCCCCCTGTTCGACGGGACGCTCGAGATCGAGGGGCCCGAGGGCACCCGCACCGTGGCGAGCCTGCAGCACGGCGTGCCGTACTACCGCGATCTCGGCGTCGAGCACGACGTGATCAATGGCAACGATTTCCCCTGCGCCTTTATCGAGATCGAGTTCTTGGACCGCACGGGCTGAGCCGAGGCGCGCCCCGGCGGGTGCGTGCACCGCGGCGCTGTTCCGACGGTGCGGTGAAGGCACCCTGCGCGTCGGCGTTAGGCGCGCATCCGGGCGCCGGCGGGATCGTGGAAGCCTGCGATCGATGCCGCGGCAGCGACGCGACTGCCGGCGACCTCGATCTCGTAGCGCGACGCCAGCACGTCGGCCGGCTTTTCGCCCGGGCAGGGCACATAGCCCATGCCCACCGCTGCCCCCACCGTGTGGCCGTACGAGCCCGACGAGAGATAGCCCACCACCTCGCCGTCCCGCAGCACCGGCTCGTTGTGATAGAGCATCGGCCCCGGCTCGCTCAGCCGGAACTGGACCATGCGCGCCGCCAGGCCGGCCTCGCGCTTGGCGGCAACGGCCTCGAACCCGATGTAGCCGGTCTTGGCCTTGGGCACGGCGAAGCCGAGGCCGGCCTCGACCACGTGGTCCTCGCACGTGATGTCGTGGCCGAAGTGGCGGAAGCCCTTCTCCAGCCGGCAACTGTCCATGGCGTGCAGCCCGCAGAGCCGCGCGCCGTGGTCCTGACCCGCCTGCCACAGCGTCTCGAACACATGGCCGGCCATGTCGGTCGGCACGTAAAGCTCCCAGCCGAGCTCGCCGACGTAGGAGACCCGGTGCGCGCGGGCCAGCCCCATGCCGATCTCGACCTCGCGGGCCCAGCCGAACGGGTGCGCCTCGGGCCCGAAATCGTCGGCCGAGACCGCCTGCACCAGTGCCCGGGCGTTGGGACCCATGACGGCGAGCACCGCCTCGCCCGCGGTCACGTCGGTCAGCACCACCCGGCCCGCGCCGCCCTGCCAGGCGGCCAGGCAGCGGCGCAGCCACGTCTGGTCGGCGCGCCGGGTCGCGGCGGGGGTGACGACCAGGTACGCAGTCTCAGACAGGCGCGTGACGGTCACGTCCGCCTCGATCCCGCCGCGGCGGTTCAGGAACTGGGTGTAGACGATGCGGCCCACCGCCACGTCCACCTGCGCCCCGCAGACGTAGTTCATGAAATCCGCGGCGTCCGCGCCCTCGACCCGGATCTTGCCGAACGAGGTCATGTCGTACAGCCCCGCGGTCTCGCGCATCGCGCGGTGTTCCTGGGCCCAGTTGTCGAACCAGTTCTGGCGGCCCCAGGCGTAGTGGTACGCGGGGTCCTGCAGCGGCTCGGCGAACCAGTTGGCGCGCTCCCAGCCCGCGACCTCGCCGAACACCGCGCCCTGGGCCTTGAGCAGCTCGTGCAGGGGCGAGCGGCGGACGCCCCGGGCCGTCGCCTTCTGGCGATAGGGGAAGTGGTCGGCGTAGAGCAGCCCCAGCACCTCCTTCGAGCGCTCGAACAGGTAATGCTTGGTGCCTTGGAAGGGCTGCATCCGCGCGCTGTCGACATCGCCCAGGTCGAACGGCTTCTCGCCCGTGTCCATCCACGCCGCCAGCGCCATGCCGGCGCCGCCCGCGCTCTGGATCCCGATCGAGTTGAAGCCGGCGGCAACCCAGTAGTTGTCGAGCTCCGGCGCCAGGCCCAGCAGGTAGCTGTCGTCGGGGGTAAAGCTCTCGGGCCCGTTGAAGAACGTGTGGATGCCAGTCTCGGCCAGCATCGGCATCCGCTCGACCGCGGCCTCCAGGATGGGGGCGAAGTGGTCGACGTCCTCGGGCAGCTGGTCGAACTCGAACGCGGGCGGGATGCCGTCCATGCCCCAGGGCTTGGCGACGGGCTCGAACGCGCCGACCAGCATCTTGCCGGCATCTTCCTTGTAGTAGGTGCACTCGTCCGGCACGCGCAGGACCGGCAGGGTGCCCAGCCCCTGGATCGCCTCGGTCACCACGTAGAAATGCTCGCAGGCGTGCAGCGGCACGGTAACGCCGGCCATGCGGCCCAGATCGCGGCCCCACATGCCGCCGCAGTTGACCACGTGCTGGGCCTGGATGCTGCCGGCGCTGCCGTCCTCGCGCTGCCAGTCGACGGTGGTGACGCGCGTGCCCTGGCGGCGGAGCGCGGTGACGGCCGTGCGCTCCAGCACCGCGGCGCCGCCCTGGCGCGCGCCCTTGGCCAGCGCCAGCGCGATGTTGGCGGGGTCGCCCTGCCCGTCGTGCGGCAGCCACACGCCGCCCAGCACGTCGCTGCACTTCAGGTGCGGGTAGCGGGCCTTGATCTCGTTGGGGCCGATCGGGTCGACCTCCACCCCAAAGGCCCGGGCCATCGAGGCCTGGCGCAAGATCTCCTCGCGCCGCGCCTCGGTCAGCGCGACGGTGATCGAGCCGCAGCGCTTGAACCCGGTGGCCATGCCGGTCTCGGCCTCCAGCCGGCCGTAGAGCTCTTGGCTGTACTTGGCCAGGCGGGTCAGGTTCTTGGTGGCGCGGAGCTGCGCGATCAGGCCCGCGGCGTGCCAGGTGGTGCCGCTGGTCAGCGCCTTGCGCTCCAGCAGCACGACGTCGCGCCAGCCCTGCCGGACCAGGTGGTAGGCGACCGAACAGCCGACGACGCCGCCCCCGATGACGACGGCACGGGCGTGGGTGGGGGGCGTGCTCACGGTTTCTCTCCTCGCTTTGTGTCGGCGCGGCTGCGCAGGCGGCCACGGCGCGCGGGCCCCGGGGCATGGACCCCGGGACGGGTGTTGTCGGGCCTCGCTGGCCCCGCGGCCGGCCGTCGCAACCCCCGGCTGCCACCGGGCGCTGCCAGGGCAGCAGCCGGGCGCGGCGCGGCGTCTAGTGCGCCCGGGTCAGCGGCTTGACGTCGAAGCGCCGGCGGATCTCGGCCTCCAGCGCCGGGTCGAACTGATGGCCGTCTGCACCCAGGATGCGGCGCACCCGTTCGCGCGCCGCCAGCACCAGGTCGGGACGGTCGCGCTCGACCCACTCCTTGGGCGAGGAGCGGTCGGCGATGTCGGGATAGATGTACTCGCTGGTCATCAGCCGCAGCGTCTGGTCGGCGCCCAGATAGTGGCCGGGCCCGTCCAGGCAGACGGCCTTCATCACCTCGATCGACACCGTCTCGTCCGTCACCTCGATGCCGCGCACGCAGCGCAGCGCCTGGCCGACCAGATCGTTGCCCAACACCAGGCTCTCGAAGCAGAAGCCCAGCAACGACGCGTGCATGCCCGCGCACTCGTACACCATGTTGAGACCCGAGAGCCCGGCCATGACGTTGCTGATCGCCTGCTCCCAGCCGGCCTGCATGTCGGGCAGCTTGGCATCGGCGATGCCCGCCGCGGCCCCGCCCGGCAGACCGTAGTAACGGTGCATCTGCGCGCAGGCCGCCGTCAGCAGCGCCTGCTCGCCGGACCCGCCGGACATCGCACCGGTGCGCAGATCGCTGACGAAGGGCCAGGTACCGAAGATCGCGGGCGCGCCGGGGCGGATCGCGTTGACGATCACCAACCCCGCCAGACACTCGGCCACCGCCTGCACGATGGTCGTGGCGATGGGCGCCGGCGCGGTGGCACCCGCCTGCCCGGCCGACAGCAGCAGCACCGGCATGCCCGCGCGCACCGCGATTTCGACGACCTTGCAGCTCTCCTCGGCAAAGGTCATCGGCGGCACGACGAAGCAGTTGGTGTTCGAACAGAAGGGCCGCGCGCGGAACGCCGCCTCGCCGCCGGCAATGGTATGCAGCAGCTCCAGGCACGCGGGCATTGTCTCGGGGCCCACGAAGGACAGGCCCACGTGCTTGGTCGTGCCCGCGCAGCTTGCGTAGATCGAATTGAGGTCCAGCGCCTGGTCGCCCTCGGCGTCGCGGCACACCATACAGCGCTGGAAAAAGTGGATGTTGTCCAGCGCCTGCACCAGCCGGGCGGCGTCGTACAGGTCCTGGGTGGTCGTGTCGCGGTAGGTGCGCTCGACCGGGTCGACCATCGACACCGCCGCACCGGCGGTGCCGTAGTGCACCCGCTCGCCTTCCAGCTGCAGGTCGTGGGCCGGGTCGCGCCCGTGCAGCGTGACCGAGCGCGCAGCCTGGGCCAGCGTGTCCTCGACCAGCGCGCGGGGGAAGCGGATGCGCCCGTCCTCGCCCAGCACGGC